>NZ_JAKCFI010000014.1 GCF_021412625.1 Myxococcus stipitatus
GGGGCTACCAAGGCAGCGCCCTGGATGGCCTGTGCCAGAGCCATGCGGCGATCTCCACGTATGAGATCGCCATACCCTCAACCAAGTCGGTAGGCCCTCGCAAGGGCCACCTATCTGATCGGCATTGCCGCTAGGCGGCGACCGCGCCCTCGCCCAGCAGCCGCGAGTAGCGGCCCCTCAGCGCGACCAGCTCCGCGTGCGTGCCGGACTCCACCACGCGCCCGGCCTCCAGCACCGCGATGAGGTCCGCGTCGCGCACGGTGGACAGCCGGTGCGCGATGACCAGCACCGTGCGGCCCCGCATCAGCGTCTCCAGCCCCGCGCCCACCGCGGCCTCGCTGGCGGCGTCCAGCGCACTGGTGGGCTCGTCCAGGAGCAGCACGGACGGCTTGCGCAGGAACGCGCGCGCCAGCACCAGCCGCTGCCGTTGTCCACCGGACAGCCGCGCGCCACGCTCGCCCACCGGCTCGTCCAGGCCGCCGGGCATCGCGCGCACGAAGTCCTCCGCGTGCGCCAGCCGCAACGCCTCCCACAGCTCCTCGTCCGTCGCCTCCGGCCGGCCCAACCGCAGGTTGTGGCGCACGGTGCCGGAGAAGAGCACCGGCTCCTGCGGCACCCACGCCATCTGCCCCCGCACGCTCGACGGCTTCAGCCCGTCCAGCGGCGCGCCGTCCCACGTCACGCGCCCGCCCGACGTGGGCAGGAAGCCCAGCAGCACGGAGAACAGCGTCGTCTTGCCCGCGCCGGACGCGCCCACCAGCGCCACGCGCTTGCCGGCGGGCACCACCAGGTCCACGCCGCGCAGCGCCTCGCGCCCGTCCGAGTACGTGGCCCTCACGCCCTCCAGCACCAGCGCCTGCGACAGCGGCGGCGCGGGCGCGCCCACGTCCGGCGGCGCCGGCTCGTCCGCGAGCGCGAACAGGCGCTCCGCCGCCACCAGCCCCGTCAGCACCTGCGACAGCGTGCCGCTCAGCGACTTCACCGGCTGGTACAAAAGCAGCGCCGCCGCGAGGAACGACAACAGGCGCCCCGCCAGCTCCGGGTCCGCCGACACCGCCTTCGCGCCCCACGCCACCGCCATGGCCACGCCCGCGATGCCGAGCAGCTCCACCGTGGGGCTCACCGCGCCGCGCAGGAACAGCGAGCGCTTCATCTCGTCCAGGTACCGCTCCGCCTCCACGTCGAAGGCCTCGAGCGCCCGCGCCTGTCCGCCATACGCCTGCACCACCGGCAGGTTCTGCAGCTGCTCGGCCGTCAGCGACGTCTGCGCGCCCAGGCTCTGCAGCGAGCGCGCGGCCACCTTCTTCAGCGAGCGGGCGAAGCGGTTGATGGGCACCACCGTCACCGGCACCACGATGAAGGTGAACAGGAACAGGTGCGCGTCGATGAGGAAGCACGTCACCAGCAGCGCCAGCGCCTGCATCCCGTCCTTCACGTACGACGACAGCGCCTGGGTGACGGAGAACTCCACCAACGGCACGTCCGACGTGAAGCGCGCCAGCAGCTCGCCCGAGTGCCTCCGCTCGAAGAACGAGGGCGGCTGTCCGAGCAGGCGCCCGTAGAAGAAGCCGCGCAGGTCCGCCATCACCCGCTGGCCCAGTCGCTGCATCAGACCGCCCTGGAGGAACTGGGCGAGGGCCTTGATGAACGCGACGGCCACCACCACCAGCGGCAAGCGCTGGAGCATCGTGTCCCCGGGCAGGGACACGCCCGCCACGGAGATGGGTTTGCCCGTGAGCACCGCGCGCAAGAGCGGGCCCACGACCCAGGCATACGCGGAGGTCGCCAGCGCGGCGGCGAGGGACGCGCACACTCCCGCCGCGAGCAGCCAGCGGTAGGGGCGCAGGTAGCCGAGGACTCGGCGGTAGACGTGTGCGGAAGGACGGGGAGCCACTGTTCGGCGGCGGACTCTGTCACCGAGTCGCCGCGAGGTCCAAGGCTAGTGGCGCGCCGGGCCGAGTCGCCCTGCCGCCTGCCTTGCCACCGGGCTTCACCGGCAGGCAGGCCCGTTCCATTGCCCCCCTTGGCCCCTGCGGACAGGTTCAAGGGAGCCATGGACACCAATAACGAAAAAGAGGTCCTTTTCAATCCGGGCTGCGAGCCGGTGGTTGAAGACGAGGAGCGCCGGCGGCTCCTGTGGCTCATGGCCGAGTACTTCCGCACCATCGGGTACACGGACATCAAGGCCCGACTCCCGGGCTTCATGCCGCCGCCCATCCTGTCCGGCACCATCGAGGACCATCGTCCCGACTTCACCTGCCGGCAGTCGGATTCGGCGCGCACACCCATCATCCTGGAGATCGTCACACCCGGCATGGTGGACGAGCCCGCCGCGGAGAACCGCTGGAGCCTGCTGGCCAGCGCCGCCAAGCTCTACAACGCGGAGCTGCACTTCGTGGTGCCCAAGTGGGCCTCGAACGGACCGGTGGACCCGGCCCTCAAGCGCCGGCTGGCTCGCATGGAGCTGACCGCCAACCGCGTATGGACCGTCTAATCCGCCCGCCCGCGTCCTCACGCTCCCCCTCCCTTCCGCCGCCCGGTGACCCCCCTGGTCCCGGGCGGTCGCCGTTCCGGCGCCTGGATTGCTGGCGCGTTTCGCTGCGTTATAGTGATCCAGGGATTTATTCGGCGTTGAAAAGTTCAGCGATTTCCAGGGGTTGAAGCGAATGCCAGCGGCGGCGGGACAGAAGCGCGACTACTACGAGGTCCTGGGTGTCCAGAAGACCGTCTCCGCGCAGGAGCTGAAGAGCGCGTTTCGCAAGGTGGCGCTCCAGTACCACCCGGACAGGAACCCGGGGAACCAGGACGCGGAGGAGAAGTTCAAGGAGGCCTCGGAGGCCTACGAGGTGCTCAGCGACCCCGAGCGGCGGGCGAAGTACGACCGCTTCGGCCACGCAGGCAACCCCTTCGAGGGCTTCGGTGGCGCGGGGGGCGGCTTCCAGGGCGTCAACATCAACGACATCTTCGGGGAGATTTTCGGCGACATCTTCGGCGGTGGCCGGGGAGGCGGGGGGCGCCGCACCAGCACGCGCGGCGCGGACCTCCGCTACAACCTGGAAATCACCTTCGAGGAGGCGGCCTTCGGCAGCCGGCCCAAGGTGACGATTCCGCGCCCGAAGAAGTGCGAGACGTGCAGCGGCTCCGGCAGCAAGAGCGGCGCGGGGCCTCGCGCGTGCGGCACGTGCGGCGGCTCGGGCGAGCTGCGCTACACGCAGGGCTTCTTCGCGGTGTCGCGGCCGTGCGGCGACTGCGGCGGCTCCGGCGCGGTGGTGCCCGACCCGTGCACGCGCTGCAAGGGCTCCGGCAAGGTGCCCTCGGAGGAGGTCATCGAGGTGGCCATCCCCGGCGGCGTGGACAACGGCACGCGCGTGCGGCTGGCGGGCATGGGCGAACCCGGTGACCGGGGCGGCCCGCCGGGCGACCTCTACGTCACCGTCATCGTCAAGGAGCACCCGCTCTTCCAGCGCGAGGAGTACGAGGTCTTCTGCGAGGTGCCCATCTCCTTCACCCACGCGGCGCTGGGCGCGAAGATCGACGTCCCCACGCTCGACGGGAAGGTGAAGATGACCATCCCCGCCGGTACCCAGTCGGGGAAGGTGTTTCGCCTCAAGGGCAAGGGCATTCCCCACCTGCACAGCCAGCAGCGCGGCGACCAGCACGTGCGCGTGGTGGTGGAGACGCCCACGGAGCTGTCCTCCAAGCAGCGCGAGCTCTTGGAGAAGCTCGCCGAGCTGTCCGGCGAGGAGTCCCATCCGCAGTCCAAGAGCTTCTTCGCAAAGGTGAAGGAACTCTTCGGCTGACGCGGCATGTCGCCCGCCGAGCGGGCGGGCGTGGCTCCGGGACCGCGAGGCGTGTGTCCCGGGCGCCGCGCGCAACGTGCGCCAGTCAACGTCCACGCGGGCGCCAGGGCGGGCACGAGGGGTGCAATGAGGGCGGGGTTCCCCGAGGAATCTTCCCCTTGCTCCGTTGTCGACGGAGGCGCGCCCCCGCTGCTATGCACCCCCCTGCCATGGAAGTCCTGCCCACCTTGCGCCGCTCGCTCCTCGTCGTGCTGGCCCTGCTGCTGACGGCCTGCCCCCGCAACACCCGTCCCTCGTCGCCCGGTGGGGAGACGGGGGAGGACGTGCCCACGGGCGACCCGTTCCCGCAGCGCCCCTCCGTGGAGGCGAAGAAGGACGCGACCGCGGACGCGGCGCTCGCCCAGGCGAGGCAGGCCGCGCAGGCCACGCCCGACAAGAAGAAGGCCGCGGAGGCCTTCCTGTCCGTGCGCAAGGCGTACCCGGCGACGACGGCGGGCCAGGACGCGCTGTACCAGGCGGGCGTGCTGTTCTTCGAATCGAAGGACTACGTCAACGCGCGCAAGTCCTTCAACGAGCTGCTCTTCGAGAACCCGCTGTACCCCCAGTCCGAGGACGCCAAGCGCAAGCTGGCGCTGGCGGCGATGGAGACGGGCGCGTACCGCGACGCGTACCAGACGCTCTCCAGCCTGGCCGAGCGCGCCGAGGGCGCCGAGCGCGAGCAGCTCTTGCGCGACGCGGCGCGCGCGGCGGAGGGGGCGGGGCTGTACGGCCAGACGCTCACCATGGCCGTGGAGCAGGCGGGGCAGGCGCGCACGGCCGAGGAGCGCGCCGCGGCGGTGGCCCGGGTGGAGGCGCTGGTCGAGGGCCGCGCGGACTTCGTGGACATCGCCCGCGTGGCGGAGGGGCTGTCCCCGTCCAACCCGGCGTGGCCGGTCATCACGTTCAAGCTGGCGCGCGTCTACTACCACCTGCGTGAGTGGACGCGGCTGGAGGAGACGCTCAACCGCTTCCTCGCGGAGGCGCCCCAGAGCAGCTTCGCGCCCCAGGCGCGCGAGCTGCTCGCGCGGGCCACCCGCCGCGTGGAGGCGCGGCCCCGGACGGTGGGCGTGTTGTTGCCCATGACGGGCCGCTACCAGCCCATCGGCGAGGCGGTGCTGCGCGGCATCCAGCTGGGGCTGGACGGCAGCGACATCGAGCTGGTGGTGAAGGACACGCAGGGCGACGTCAACAAGACGGGCCAGGCGATGGAGCAGCTGGCGTTCGACGACGGCGCCATCGCGGTGCTCGGGCCGCTGCTGGGCGACGACACCAAGCGCGCGGCGCTGGTGGCCGAGGAGCTCCAGGTGCCGCTGCTCACCATGAGCCGCCAGGAGGGCGTCACGGAGCTGGGCGCGTACGTGTTCCGCAACATGCTCACCAACGCCGCGCAGGCGGACGCCATCGCGGACTACGCCATCAACGTGAAGGGCTTCAAGAAGTTCGCCCTGCTGTACCCGAACATCCCCTACGGCGTGGAGCTGGCGGACGCGTTCTGGGACGACGTGCTCCAGCGCGGCGGCGTGGTGCGCGGCGCGGAGCGCTATTCGCATGACCAGACGACCTTCACCACGGAGGCCAAGAAGCTGGTGGGCCGCTACTACCTCGAGGACCGGCTCGACTACATCGAGGGCGTGCGCGACGTGCAGGGCGAGAACCTGGACGCCTTCCGCCGCCGCAAGGCGATGGAGAAGGTGAAGAGCGGCGTCGAGCCCATCATCGACTTCGACGCCATCTTCATGCCGGACGACTGGCGGCGGGTGAGCCTGGTCGCCCCGGCGCTCGCGGTGGAGGACATCGTCACCAACGCGTGCGACCCCCGTGATTTGGAGCGCATCCGCAAGACGACGGGCAAGAAGGAGCTGAAGACGGTGACGCTCTTCGGCGCCAACCAGTGGAGCAGCCCCAAGGGGCGCTCGGGCCTGCCGGAGCTCATCGAGCGCGGCGGCAAGTTCGTCACCTGTTCGGTGTACGTGGACGGCTTCTTCGTGGACTCGCAGCGCCCGGCCACGCGCACCTTCGTGAAGAAGTACCGCGAGGCGTACAAGCAGGAGACGGGCAGGGACCCGGGCCTCTTGGAGGCCATCGGCTACGACTCGGCCCGCATGCTGCGCCAGCTGGCGGACAAGAAGGACGGCGCGCCCCGCACGCGCGCGCAGATGCGCGACGCGCTCGCCAACCTGAAGGACTTCGACGGCGCCACCGGCCGCACCTCGTTCGACGAGAAGCGCGAGGCGGTGAAGCAGCTGTTCCTGCTGTCCATCGACAACAAGGGCGTCACGGAGATCAACGTCGACAAGGAGCGCGAGAAGGCCGCCTCCGCTTCGGGAGGCTCGGGCTCATGAGGGCGAGGCGGGGGCTGGTGGCGCTGCTGGCGGGAGGAGTGCTGGCGGCGGCGGGGGGCTGCGCGCACGGGGGCGCCCGGCTGGCGCCGGACCTGGTGTCGCGGCTGGACGAGGCGCCGGGGCGGCATGTCTCCGGCGCGGTGACGGGCCTGGAGGAGCACGCGGTCCTCAACAACGCGGACTTCATCTGGGGGCTGGCGTTCTCGCCTCGGGAGCGGCGCGTGGCGTACTCGCGTCTGGGCTCCAAGTCCTACTTCCTGTCCATCTGGGCGCTGGACGGCACGCCGCGCAAGCTGGCGGACCCGGCCGTCAACCCCTACGAGTCGGACGTGGAGGGCGTGGCCTTCTCCCCGGACGGAGGGCTGGTGGCCACCGCGAGCCGCGACGGCGCGGTGCGCCTGTTCGACGCGGCCACCGGCGAGGCCCGGGGCGTGCGCTTCACCGAGGAGCCGCTGGCGGTGGTGGCCTTCCACCCGAGCGGCCGGTGGCTGGTGACGGGCAGCACGCAGGGGCTGCTCAGCGTGTTGTCCGTGCCGGACCTGGCGCACGCGTCGGAGACGCGGGGCCACGCGGGGATGGTGAGCGGGCTGGCCTTCGCCCACGACGGGACGCTGTACTCGGGCGGCTGGGACAAGCACGTGCGCGCGTGGCGCACGGCGGTGGAGTCCGGTTCTGCGGGGACGGCGCGCACGCGCTTCGAGCGGCGGGGTGGGGCGGTGGTGGTGGGCGGCTCGTTGAATGGCAAGGTGCCCGTCTCGTTCGCGCTGGACGCGCGCGTGCCGGCCATCGTCGTCACCAGCGAGGCGGCCACGGCGGCCGGCATCGACGTGCCGTTCCTGAAGGAGTCGGTGGACGTGCCCGGCGCCATGGGCAATGTGGTGGCGCGGCTGGCGCGAGGCCAGTCGCTGCGCTTCAAGTCGCTGACGCTCACGGACGTGGACGTCGCGGTGTGCGACGCGTGCGTGCCGCAGGGGTTGCAGGGCGTGCTGGGCGGTTCCTTCACGCACCGGGTGGACGTGAGCTTCGACGAGGTGAGCGACGAGGCGGTCCTGACGCTCCAGGGCGGCGCGCCGGCGGCGGCCGGGCCCGCGACGGAGGCGCTGGTGCTCTCGCCCCGCTCGGACTTCACCTTCCCCGCCCATGTCAGCGACGTCACCGTGGACGCGCGCGGCGCGCGGCTGGGCGTGGGGCTGTCCGAGCAGAAGCCGGAGCGCGACCGCGCCGTCTACGAGCGCGAGCGCAAGGGCGTGCGCGAGCCCCAGGGCCCCTTCAACGCGGGCGCGCTGGTGGACGCCGCCTCCGGCGAGGTGCTGCACAAGTGGCCGCTGCACCACGGCGTGGTGTCCACCGCGGCCATCTCCCCGGACGGGCGCTCGCTCGTCTCCGGCGGTTGGGACAAGCGCGTGTACCTCTTCACGGAGGGCTCCGCCGAGCCGAAGGGCTCGCGGGACTTCGACTGGTCCGTGCGTCGGGTGCGCTTCAGTCCGGATGGGCAGTGGGTGGGCGTGGCCGCGTGGACGCCGCAGGTGGTGAGCCGTGACGGGGAGAGCGACCCGGCGGCGGTGCTGCTGGGTGTGC
The DNA here is from genome assembly GCF_021412625.1 of Myxococcus stipitatus. The sequence goes on from NZ_JAKCFI010000014.1 coordinate 7,760, forward strand.
GCTACGCCGAGGGCGCCACGGTGGTGGGCGACGCCACTCAGTAGTTGAAGAAGACGCGGGTGGCGGGGACGCCGCGCTCGCTCAGCGCCTCCATCACCCCTCGCACCATGCCCGCCTGTCCGCAGACGAAGGCGAGCGCGTCGTGCAGGGGTTCCTCGCCCAGGTGGGCCTGCACGTAGCCGGTGAGGCCCTGCCAGCCGCTGGCGCCGGGCTGGCTGACGGTGCGCACTACCTGGATGCCGCCGTCCTCCCACGCATGCAGCTCGTCCTGGTACGCGAAGGCGCCGGGCGTCCGGGCGCCGAAGTAGAGCTTCACGCGGCCGAAGGCGTCCCGCTCCCGTCGCACGCTGGCGATGACGGGGCGGATGGCGGAGATGCCGGAGCCGGTGGCGAACAGGAGCAGGTCGTGCCCGCGCGCGCGCTCCAGGGGAAAGCCCGGGCCCTCCGGCGCGGACACCTGGACCTGGGCGCCCAGCGGCAGGCGGATGAGCGCGTCGGGCAGGGGACTGCCATCCTTGAGGAGGAACTCCCACCTGCCGCCCTGGGGCTCGGGGGGCGAGGCGATGGCGAACAGGCCCGCCTCCTGTCCGGGCAGCCGCAGGCGCACGTATTGTCCGGGATGGGCGTGGGTGCCGACGAGGGGCGTCCCCTGGATGTCGAGCACGAGGTCGGTGAGACCATCGGCCGCGGGGGTGCGGGCGGTGACGGTGGCGGGGTGCCAGTCGGACATGGTGAGTGCGGTTCTAACCTGTGTGCCGGGCGCGTGCCGCCCCTGGTAGCCTGGAGCGGTGAAGAGTCTTCTTTGGATAGTCCTGTTCCTGCTCGGGCTGGCCGGCGTGGTCATTCCGCTGACGTATCTCTATACGGCCAGCAAGCTTCCCCAACTGGAGAGTGAGTTCGACGTCGAGAAGCTGCTGAAGCACAGCATCGAGGGCGAGCGGATGAGCCTGCGCGCGGGCCAGTCCGAGAAGAACCCCCGGCCCATCACCTTCAATCGGCCGGACTTCTCCCGCCTGCCCAAGGACCTGGTGGCGCTCTACATCCGCCACATGGAGTGCCCGCGCTACTTCCAGACGCCCCGCGAGGACGGGCCGGCGTGGGCCTGGCGCCTGTTCGTCGGCGCGACGGTGGGCACCGCTCCGCCGGGGGACGGCGCGTGCGAGCGGCTGCTGGCCATGCGCATCGCGCAGACGCTCGGCATCAAGGGCACCCTGGCGCTCACCGTGGCGGCGCACCGGCTGCACTCCTTCATGCAGAAGGACCAGCTCATCGCCTACGACCTGGCCATCCAGTACTACGAGCGCGGCGTGGTGGGCGTGGAGGACGCCGCCTTCACGCTCTTCAAGAAGGAGCTGAGCGAGCTGAAGCTGGCCGAGCTGGCGGAGCTCCAGCTGGCGCTGCCTCCCTTCTACAAGTACTGGGAGATCCGCCACTGCAAGAACCCCACGGTGCTGCGCCAGGAGCGCGACATGCTGCTGGAGGACCTCGCGGGCTGGAAGCTGGTGAGCGAGGCCAACGCGCGCAGCTCCATGGCGGAGCGGCTGGCCTGTCTGGAGTGAGCCTCCGGAGGACCCGGGCCCGCGCGGGCCCGGGCGCGAGGCTCATCGGCCCGCGGGCTTGATGAACATGCTCTCCAGGGAGTTGAGCTTCTTGTTGATGTCCCGGCGCTCCTCCGCGTCCGACGCCAGCTCGGCCTCCTGACGGTACTTCGTCAGCATCCGCAGCATGGCGTCCGGGCTCTTCACCTGGCCCCGCTCGACCAGCTCCGGCACCTTGTCCTCCAGCGAGTCGATGCGCTTGAGCAGGCGCGCCCGCGTGGTGGCGTCCGAGCCCGCCGGCTTCACCGCTCCGGCGTGGGCCACGCGCGCCGGCTCGGTGCCCGACGTGGGCTCGGCGGGCGCGGCCTGCGCCCCCCCCAGCTTCGAGGCCGTTTCGGCGGCGGGCGCCGTCTCCACGGTGGGCGCCCCCGCGTGGCCCGTGGCGGGCACGGCCATGGCCGTCGTCCGGGGCGTTCCCGCGCCCTCGGCGGCGGGGCCGGCCATGGCGGTCGTCCGGGGTGTTCCCGCGCCCTCGGCGGCGGGGGCGGCCATGGCGGTCGTCCGGGGAGCCCTCGCGTCCTCGGAGGCGGGCACGGCCATGGCGGTCGTCCGGGGCGCCGCCTCGGCGGCGGGCGCTACCATGGCGGTCGTCCGGGGCGTCCCCGTGCCCTCGGCGCCAGGAGCCGCCATGTCGGCCGTCCGGTGAGCCCCCGCGCCCTCGGCGCCGGGAGCCGCCATGTCGGCCGTCCGGTGAGCCCCCGCGCCCTCGGCGCCGGGAGCCGCCATGTCGGCCGTCCGGTGAGCCCCCGCGCCCTCGGCGCCGGGAGCGGCCATGGCGGTCGTCCGGGGCGCCGTCTCGGCGGTGGGCGTGGGCTGGACATCCCTCCGGGGCTCCGGGGCGGGGCGGGAGGGCGTGAGGGACACGGCCTGCGCCGGCTCGCGCAGCACCACCGCGGCGCCCACGGCGAGCAGCACCGCCGCGGCGCCGACCGTCGCCGCGACGATGGGCCGCTTGCGCCGGGGGGCCTCGTCGCTCGCGCGTGACACGGCGGCGGCCTGCGCGGCGCTCAGCTCGATGGGCGCCACGGGCGTGGTGGGCCGGCGCGAGTCCGCGTCGTCCCGGAGCGCCGGAGGCTCGTGGGAGGGCGCGAGCGCACTGGGATTGGAGCGCGTGGCGCGCAGCGAGCGGCGCAGCTTGGTGAGCTGCTGCCGCAGCGCGTCCGCCGAGTTGGGGCGCGCCTCCGGGTCCTTGGTGAGCATCTGCAGGACGAACGCGTCCAGCGCCGGCGGCAGGTCCGGCACGAACTCCGAGGGGCGGGGAGGCCGCGCCTCGACGTGCTTCATCAGCAGGTCCACCGGCGAGCTGCCCACGAAGGGCAGCCGGCCCGTCACCATCTCGAAGGTCACGACGCCCAGGGCGTACAGGTCCGTCATCGCCCCGACTTCCTGGCCGCGCGCCTGCTCCGGCGCCATGTACTCCGGCGTGCCCACCACCATGTCCGTGCGCGTCTGCGCGGTGCGACCGGTGGGGCCCTGGCCCCGCTTGGCGAGCCCGAAGTCCAGCACCTTCACGTAGCGCGTGCCGTCCGGCTGGCGCACCATGAAGATGTTGCTCGGCTTGAGGTCGCGGTGCACCACGCCCGCGCCGTGCGCGGCGCCCAGCGCGGCGAGCACCTCGTCGAGGATGGACAGCGCCTCCGCCACCGGCAGCCGCACCTTCTCCGCCAGCATCGCGTCGAGCGCCTGTCCCTCCAGGAACTCCATGACGATGTACTGCCGACCGTCCGGCACCTGTCCGAAGCCGAAGATGTCGATGATGCCGCGGTGGCGGATGGCGTTGACCGCGCGCGCCTCCGCCAGCAGGCGCTCCACCTGTTCGGACGAATGCGCCAGCTCCGGGCGCAGCACCTTCACCGCCACGCGCTTGCCGATGAGCGGCTGGATGCCCTCGTACACCAGCCCCATTCCGCCCACGCCCACCCGGGAGCGCAGCTCGTACTCGCCAAGCTTCAGGCCGATGAGCGGATCCTTCAAGCCATCCGCGCCGGCATCCAGGGAGCTGTGCACGACGACCTTCGGCTCGGAGGGGACCGGCGGTGACGGCGCCGCCGGTGGGACTTGGAAGGAGGTGAGCGCCACGGTGCCGTCCCTGGGGCACACACCCGTGTCGGCGGGGACGGGAAGACAACAGGTCTCGCAGATCAGCTCGGAACCCATCTCAGGCCAGGAGGAACTCAGCGTACCAGGAGGAGCGACAGGAGGCGATGAGACGATGCCCGGATGGCGGGGGAGCGGTCGGCCTCCGCACACCCCGAGCCAGATGTCCGACTCCAACGGTCGGACATCCAACGGACCCGGTCAGGGAACCTCCGCGCAGTCGACCACCACGCGTGACACGCCGGGCGCGCCGCCGTTCTCGCCCGTGGAGGCGGGCGCGGGCTCGAGCAGGACGCCTCCGTCGGCGTCCAGCGTCGCGCGGGAGTTCGGCCCGCACCACAGCGCCACCGAGGGGCCGTCGATGCCCGGGCCGCCCCTGCCGCCGTTGCCGCCCTTGCCCCCGTTGCCGCCATTGCCGCCGCTCCCCTGCTCGGAGCGCTCGATGGGCGTCCTCGTCGCGTTTTCGCCGATGGCTCCCGTGCCACCACGTCCGCCCTCGCCACCGGGCCCGCCCTCGCCACCGGGGCCGCCGTTGCCACCCTTGCCGCCTCCGCGCGTGCGCAGCGTCGAGCCCTGCTCGAGGGAGACCTGGGCGTCGAACAACATCAGCGCGATGGAGGCGCCTCCGCCCGTTCCTCCCTGGCCGCCCGTTGCTCCGCAGCCACCGCCGCCACCACCCCCTCCCGCGCCCGAGCCCAGGACGGGGTACTGCGGGTTGGAGCATGCGCCACCGCTGCCGCCGCCACCGCCGCCGGAGCCTGCTCCTCCCGTCTCGCCGGCCGTGCCCTGGTGATTCGTTCCCAGGCGCCAGGTCTTCTCGGACAGGTCCAGGACGCCCAGGGGATCCGTGCCAGGAGTCCCGTCATCACCGTCGTCGCCGTCCGCCCCGGGGCCCCCCGCGCCGGCATCGCCGCCCATGCACCAGTTGGTGTCGCGGTTGTCGAACACGGGGACGCCCCCGTCGCCGCCCAAGCCGCCCTGTCCCCCTCCACCCGCGTCCGGGGAGGGCAGGCCGCTGGTGCCCGGGTTCCCCACGTCCAGCTTCACGCCGTCCGCGCCACGGCCGCCGGAGTGGCCTCCCAGACCCGGACAGTCGCTGACGCCGCCCTGGCCGCCGAACCCCGCGTCCGCGGTCCGGGCGTTGCCGCCCGCTCCACCGACGCCTCCGTCCGCGCCTCCCTCGCCGGGGCTGCCGTCGATGCCTCCCGCGCCCAGTCCCGCCTCCAGCGTGGCGTGGCGCACGCGCACGCCCAGCGAGCCGATGACGCGCATGGCGATCGACGGCTCGCCGTGCTCCACCGCGTCCGCCGAGCGGATGTGGATGTACTCGAGCACGACGCCCGCGTCGGACAGGTCCTGCACGGTGAAGCCCAGGGGGCGCTCGTCGAACACGGCGACGTGCTGCACGCCGCGCTTCCAGCCGCCCGCGACGCCCGAATAGCCACCGTGCAGCGACACGGGGACATCCAGCACCAGCCCCGTCTCCGCGTAGGTGCCGCCCGCCAGGAACAGCCGCCGCTTGGGGCCCGCGGCGCCCTGCTGGCGCACCCGCTCCAGCGCCTCGCGCACGGTGCGCAGCGGCTTGCGCGTGGTGCCGTCTGCGGAGTCCTCACCGGCCACCGGGTCGATGAAGAGCGCCTCCTTCGCCTGGCCGTCCACGCCGTCGCAGTCGTCGTCGAGGAACTGGTCGTCCGGAGCGTCCTCGCTGGAGCGGGGGATGCAGCCGCTGAGCTCGGGGGCGCACCGGCCCTCCTCCTCGCAGCGCTTCTGCGCGCCGTTGAAGTCGAAGCAGCCGCCGGCGCCGAGCACCGCCACGACCGCGGCGCCGACCGCGCCGAGCGTCCAGATGGTTCGCATGGGTCTCCTCGATGTCATGGCAACGTCCCGGAGACGCCCACCATGCCCCCTCCGGGGATGGCGGCGGCGGTGGGTTGTACGCGTGCCGGAGCGTCGGCCGGCCACAGGAACATGACCGCGCCCGCGACGAGCCCCGCGGCGCCGACTCCGAAGGCCACGCGGCTCACCGTCTGCGCGTTGCGGCCCTGGGACGCCAGCGCTTCCGGGTCCCTCAGCGGCGTGTCCACGCTGCCACCCCGGTCCAGCTCGTCGAAGCGGTCCTTCGCCTTCAGGTAGAACACCGTCCCCACGCCGGCCAGCGCCACGCCGCCGGCCGCGGGCAGCCACGACCACTTGCGCGCCGGGTACACGCGCTCCACGCGCTCGGCCACCACCGGCGGGGTGGGGTCGACGACGACGGGGGGCTTGGACTCCACGGTGGGCGGGGCCACCCGCGTCGGCGGCGGCACGTCCGAGATGGGCACCGAGGGAGGCGGCCCGCGCAGCGCGCGCAGCGTCCGGGGCACCACCGCGTCCAGGGCCTGCGTGAGCGCGTCCAGCAGCTGCTCCTCGGACACGCCCGGGGTGAGCTGCTCGGTGATGAGCTCGCCCTCCGTGGCGCCGTAGACGCGGGCCCCCACGCGGTAGCCGCTGTCGAACTGGCCCAGCTCCGTGACGAGCACCACCTCCGTCTTGCCCGCGGCGCCCAGCTGCTGGATGCAGCTGGCCTCCGTGCGGTGGCAGCGCAGGAGCGCGCGCCGCTTCGACGCCGCCAGCTTGCGCGTCACGGTCTCGATGCGGATGACGCGCAGGCCCCGGGCCTCCAACTGCTCGGCCACGTGCTCCTGGGCGAACTCGACGACATGGGCGGGCGCTCCCGCCGCGTCCGGCGGGGCGACCAGCACCGTGAGGGGCCCCTGTGGCTGTGGAGCGGCGGGCGCCTGGGCGGCCACGGAGAGCAGGACGAACAGGGAGATCAACACGGCGGCCACTTTCCCCCCGACACGACCTCCTCGCAAGGCCGGGAATCAGGGGCTCCTCACCAGGGGTCGCGCTCGTTTCGCTGGCGGCGCGTGCGGTGGGTGTCGTCCCCACCGACCGGGGCGCGAGTCGGACGTCGGGTTCCAGTCGTCCGACGCTCAGCGTCGGGGGCGTTCGGGCACGGCGCGGATCTGCGTCTTCTCTCCACCGCCGCCGCCCTCCGGCTCCCCGTCGCCATCATCCTCCACCGCGTCGTCCGGTGGAGGAGGACGACTCGACAGGTTGGGTGGCGGCCTGCGCGCGGGCATGGCCGGACGGGCCCCGGCGGGCGGCGTCGAGGGCCTGGAAGGGGACATGCCCGGCGGCGGGCGGCGCGGGGGCGGACGGGTCGCGTCGGACAGCAGGTCCGCGTCGATCTCCACCTTGGCGTCGGAGGGGGCCGCGTTGTGGGTGACCTCCGAGGGCGGATTGGTGAAGGGGCTGCGCGTGGGCGGCGGCGTCTTGTCGTCGTCCGTGTCGGTGGGCGGGCGCGGCGGCGGGGTGGGACGCGCGGCGGCGGGAGCGGGCCCGGCGGCCGGCCTGGCCACGGGCGGTGGCGGCGCGGGCGTGGCGGGTTTGGCGGCGGGGGTGGGCAGGCTCGCGGGCACCTGGACCTGGACCGGCGCAGCGGCGGGCGCCGGAGGGGGCGCGGCGGCCTTGCCGGCCTTGGCGTCCCGGGCGTCCTGCTTCAGCTTCTGCTCGAACGCGGACCACTCCTCCTTGAAGTGGGCCGGGTCCGGCCGCCCCTCCTCGCGGTGCTTGAGCGAGGGGGCCCAGCGCACGGTGTACGACTCGCCGGCGTGGAAGGTGGGCGGGGGCGGTAGGCCGTAGGTGGCCGGGTCGAAGAAGGACTCGTCCAGGTCGTGGAAGCCGTACGCCTTCGCCTTGCTGACGAAGTTGGGGATGATGCCGGTGGGTGCGTGATACCCGAGGATGTGGTCGTCCTCGTCCTTGGTGACGGGCGTGAAGACGAAGATGTCCTGGGTGCGGTAGTCGCCCTTCTCGTTGAGCGGCAGCACCTCCGACAGGGCGATGGTCTTGCGGCTGCCGTCGTGCAGGCGCTCGCAGCAGATGATGAAGTTGATGGCGCTGGCCACCTGGGCGCGGATGGCGACCATGGGCAGCTCGATGCCGGACATGAGGCACAGGGACTCGATGCGGCGCAGCGTGTCCGTGGGCGTGTTGGCGTGGGTCGTCGCCAGCGAGCCGCCATGGCCCGTGTTCATCGCCTGCATCAGGTGGAAGGCCTCGCCGCCGCGCACCTCGCCCACCACGATGCGGTCCGGGCGCAGACGCAGCGCGGAGTGCAGCAGGTCTCCCATGTCCACGCCGCCCTTGCCGAACTTGTCCGGCGGGCGGCTCTCGAAGGGCACCACGTGCGTCTGGTTGAGCTGGAGCTCCGCCGAGTCCTCGATGGTGAGGATGCGCTCCTCGTCCGGGATGAGCGACGAGACGATGTTGAGCAGCGTCGTCTTGCCGGAGCCCGTGCCGCCGGCCACCAGCATGTTGAGCTTGGTGGCGATGCCCGCCTCGATGAGGCGCGCCATCTGCGGCGTCAGCGAGCCGAACTTCAACAAGGAGTTGATGGTCAGCTTCTCCTTGAAGAACTTGCGGATGGAGATGGTGGTGCCCTTGCGCGCGATGGGCGGAATCACCACGTGGATACGGCTTCCATCCGGCAGGCGCGCGTCGAGGCGGGGGCGCTCCTCCGTGAGCATGCGGCCGACGAACTGGGCCATGTTGCGCGCGGCGCCCAGCAGGCCCTCGTCCGTGAACGAGGCGTCCGTGCGCGTCAGGCGGCCCTTGCGTTCGATCCAGATGTCGTTGGGGCCGTTGATCATGATCTCCGACACCGCCTCGTCGTCCAGGTAGGGCAGGACGGGCTTGAGGAACGCGCGGAGTGACTCGGTGTACATCGTCATGGCGCCCCCCAGGCTAGCGCGGCTGGGGCCTTCCCCCCAAGAACCGGGCTTCGGCGCGCCCGCTCGCCGTCCCGGCGAAAGAGGTGGGCCCGCGTGGGAGGGGGGTGTTTCAATGCCGCCCTCATCCCGTTGCGGAAGAAGGGGAACCCGGCATGCTGAAGGACACGTTGCCCGACGACTGGAAGCACGAACTGCGCGCCGCGCTCGCGTCGCCGTCGTTCCAGGCGTTGGAGCGCTTCGTGGAGGAGGAGCGCCGCTCCGCCACCGTCTTCCCCTCGCCGGAGGACCTGTTCTCCGCCTTCCGCCTCACGCCGTATGCCGACGTGCGCGTGCTGCTGCTGGGCCAGGACCCGTACCACGGACCCGGACAGGCGCATGGGCTGGCCTTCTCCGTGCAGCCCGGCGTGCCCCCGCCGCCCTCGCTGGTGAACATCTTCAAGGAGCTGGAGGCGGACCTGGGCGTGCCGCGCCCCAAGGACGGCTCGCTGATTCCCTGGGCCGAACAGGGCGTGCTCCTGCTCAACGCGGTGCTGACGGTGCGCCAGGGCCAGCCCAACAGCCACGCGGGCCACGGTTGGGAGGACTTCACGGACGCCGTCATCCGCGCGGTGAGCGCGAAGGAGGAGCCGGTGGTGTTCCTCCTGTGGGGCAAGTACGCCCAGAAGAAGAAGAAGCTCGTCGATGCGAAGCGCCACGTCGTCATCGAGGGCGCGCACCCCTCTCCGCTGTCCGCCCACAACGGCTTCTTCGGGAGTCGTCCTTTCAGTGCGGTGAACCAGGCCTTGGAGTCGAAGGGCCGGCCGCCGGTGGACTGGCGCCTGTCGAAGTGACGCGCGCCCGCCCGGGCGCCTGGACGACTCGGGCGTCGCGGACTCCGGGGGGATTGGTACGCTGCGGCGCACCATGACCGCCGCCTTCCTCGCCGCCTCGACGCCGGAGCCCGTGGGCCCCGGCCGCTACCTCACCCGCTTCTCGTCCGCGTGGAACCAGGGCAAGGGGGCCTACGGCGGCGTGGTGGGGGGCACCGCGCTGCGCGCGCTGGAGCACACGCTGGGGGACGCGACGCGGCCGGTGCGCTCCTTCACGCTCCACTTCTGCGCGCCTGCGGTGGAGGGCGAGGCCCGCGTGCTCACGCGCATCGAGCGCTCCGGGCGCACCGTCACCCACGCCACCGTGCGCGTGGAGAACGACTCGGGCGTGCTGGCCCTGGGCAGCGCCACCTTCGGCGTGTCCCGCCCCGGCATCATCGACTACCTCGAGATGAAGCGCCCGGACGTCCCGCCTCCGCACGAGGTGCCCGTGTTGCCGGACGACGTGCCCATGCCGGACTTCTGCCGCTTCTTCGACTACCACTTCTGCCTGGGCGGGGCCCCGTACTCGGGAGGCCCCGTGGCGGAGACGGGCGGCTGGCTGCGCCCGCGCGACCCCACGCCCCTGGACGCCCCGCTGTGCGTGGGGCTGATGGACGCGTATCCGCCGTCCGTGCTGGCGCGCGTGGACGGCTTCCGGCCCACGGCCACCGTGGACTTCACCATGCACTTCTTCCAGACGCTGCCCCGCCCCGGCCAGCGCGACGACGCCTACTTCCTGCGCACCGGCCGGTCGCGGCAGGCGGCGGACGGCTTCGCCGAGGACTTCCAGCAGCTGTGGACCGAGGACGGCGTGCTGCTCGCGCAGTGCCGGCAGCTGTTCGCGGTGCTGGGCTGAGCCGCGCGCGCCGCGCTCTGCTACTGTCCGGCGCGTGCGAGTGCTCTGGGTCGTCGTCTCCATCATCTGCGCGCTGCTCGCGGCGGTGGGCGTGGTGTTCCTCGTCGCGGGCGTGAAGGACCTCCTGCGCGCCCTGCGCTCGCGCCGCTGGCCCACCGTGCCCGGCACCGTCCTGTCCGCCGAGGAGGTCGAGCACCGCCTCCCCGTGCCCGGTCAGCAGGAGCCCCGCGTCCACTACGAGGCCCGCGTCCGCTACGAGTACACCGTGGGCCGCGTCCTCGTGGGCACCGCCTCGCTCCGGCTGTCGCCGGAGGTCCGGACGAATCCGGCCAGCGCCCAGGCCACCCTGCGTCGCTATCAGCCGGGACAACAAGTATGGGTCGCCTACAATCCCGCGGACCCCACGGACGCGGTGCTGGAGCCGGGACCCCAGGCGCTCAGCTTCGTCCGGGGCGTCATCGGCCTGGGATTGCTGGGGGTTGCGGCGGTGATCCCCCCCATCGCCCGCTGGTTCCTGGCGCGGCTGTAGGAAAATCTACGTCCAGGACGCAACTGATCCACGGCCCGCACGACAATCCCGTCACAGGAATTTCGTTTCGTTTCGACCCCGCCTCGAGGCCTCTCCATGAGCGACCGCTCCACCATCCGTCGTGGCCAGACCACGCTGCCCCGCGCCACGCAGACCTCGCAGAACACGCCCGTGGTGAAGAACACCACCTCCGAGAAGGTGGTGAAGGACACGAACACCGGCGTGCAGACGTCCTTCAAGGACGGCCGGCTCCAGAGCCACTTCGAGCGTGAGAAGAGCACCTCGCAGAACTGGAACACGAGCTACAGCACGGAGTCCGAGCACGCCTCGACCGGCAAGGTGTCCGGCGCGATGGCGGGCCTGCTGGGCCAGCTGCCCAAGGTCGGCGTCAACGGCGAGTTCACCAAGGGCGCCGCGGTGGCGAAGTACGAGGGCGGCTTCGGTGACGCGAACAGCGTGGCCCAGGGCTACGGCAAGGTCAGCCTGCTCGAGGCGGAGCTGAAGGGCAGCGGCGAGGTGGGCATCGAGGGCGGCAAGCTGTTCGCGCGGGGCGACCTGGACGCGAAGGCCACCCTGGTGGACGCCGAGGGCTACGTCCGCGCGGGCGTGGGCCCGGTCCAGGCGGAGCTGCAGGGCAAGGCGTGGGTGGGCGCCAAGGCCGGTCTGCACGGCGAGGTGACGGCGGACCCCATCAACGGCAAGTACGCGGCCCGCGTCGGTGGTGACGCCTTCATCGGCGCGCGCGCCGGTGTGACGGGCAACGTGAAGCTGGGCGACTTCGGCGGCGCCACGGGCCGCGCGGAGGCCTGGGCCGGCGTGGGTGTCTCGGCTCGCGCCGAGGCCAGCTGGGACAACGGCCGCTTCAAGGCCCGCGTGGACCTGGGCGCCGCGCTCGGTGTCGGCTTCAAGCTGGGCTTCGACGTCGACATCAACTTCAAGAAGATTGGCGAGGCCGTCGTCGACGTCGTCAAGAAGCCGGTCGAGACCATCAAGAATGTGGTCAACTCGGTCGGGAACTTCTTCAAGGGGCTGTTTGGCTGATGGCGGAGACCGCCAGGTACGACGCACTGCTTGCCGCCGGGGAGCTGGACCAGGCACGCCGGGAAGCCGAGGCCGCGCTGAAGCGCAACGCCTCGGACCGGGCGGCCAAGGTCGTGCTCGCCCGGCTGGCGGCGTTCGATGGCAACGAGGCGCAGGCCGAGTCCTGGCTGGTGGGGATGGGGCAGGACGAGCCCGACGTGCAGCTGGTGCGCGCGGCCCTGCTCACCCGGCGCGGGGACGCGGGCGGGGCGCTGGCGCTCTACCGCAAGGTGACCCAGGCGCGGCCAGACCGCGCGGATGGCTGGTTCGGTCAGGGCTACCTGCTGGCGGACGCGGGTGACAACGCGGGGGCGCAGGCCGCGCTGGAGCGCGCGGTGGCCCTGTCGCCCAAGACGGCCATCCACCACTTCCACCTGGGGCGTGTGCTCTTCGCCCAGGAGAAGTTGAAGGAGGGCTTCGAGCACCTCCAGGAGTCGCTGCGCCTCAACCCCAAGCACGGCCCCAGCTACCTGGTGCTGGCCGTGGCCCTCCAGGCCGGCGGTGAGCTGGACGCGGCCGAGGAGCTGCTCGTCACCGGGTTGTCGGCGTTGCCGGACGACCCGTACCTGCTCAACGGGTTGTGCAACGTGCGGCTGGCGCGCGGCAACCTGAGCGGCGCGGTGCAGGTGGCGGAGGCGCTGGCGCGCGTGGAGCCGGACAGCCCGGCGGCGCAGGCGAACCTGGCGCGGCTGCGCATGGCGCAGGGGCGGCTGAAGGAGGCGCTCGAAATCTGCCGCAAGCTCGCCTCGCGCGGGCAGGCGACGGCGCACAGCCGCATGGTGGAGGCGATGTCGCTGGAGGCGCTGGAGCCGGTGGACATCCCGGCCGCGCTCGCCGCGTGGCGCGAGGCGGTGAAGCTCGCCCCCGAAGACTGGGCGCCCGCAAACAACCTGGGCAACCTGCTGATGCGCATCCCCGAGGACGAACTCCCGGGCGCGGGCCAGCAGGCCGCCGAGGTGCTGGAGGAGGCCCACCGCCGCGCGCCGGACCGCCCGGAGCCGGTGCTCAACCTCGCGCTGGTCAGCGCGCGGCTGGGCGACAAGGACGCGGCGCGCGCGCACGCGACGGCGCTGCTGGCCTTCCCGCGTCTCGACCCCGAGTGGCGCGAGCAGGCCGAGCGCCTCCTCAAGGCGCTGGGGTGATGGGGCGGGTCCCGCGTGCGTCCTCGTGACGCGCGCGGGTGTCGGCCGCCTCGTGTGTCTGGGCCGCCGTGGACGTGCCCCTCGCGTCGCGCGATGCCGATGGGACGCTCCGAGGCTCCTGTGCGCTGGTGGCGGCATGAGGGGCCCGCGAGCCGACGTGGCGAGGATGTCCGTTCCCGCTGATACGGGGGCGCGAGCCGCTTCATCGCCAGGCACAACGTGCCGGTCGCTGTGTCACCGCGCGCGAGGTCTCACGTGGCGCCTTGCTTCAGTGCATGCGTGCGGCCCGGTCTGCGTGTCACGGAGCGCGAGGTCTCACGCGGCCACCACGTCGGCGAGCCGCTTCATCGCCATGAGAGTCGCCCCGGTCGGTGTGTCACCGCTGACGAGGCCGCACGCGACGACGGCGGCGCATCGCTTCAGCGGATGCGTGCGGCCCCGGTCGGTGTGTCACCGCTGACGAGGCCGCACGCGACGACGGCGGCGCATCGCTTCAGCGGATGCGTGCGGCCCCGGTCGGCGTCTCACCGCTCGCGATGTCTCACGCCGCCACGTTGGCGAGTTGTTTCATCAGCAGGCGGATGAGCTCGACGGGGTGGATGGGCTTGGGGAGGAGCTCCGCGCCGTAGCGGATGGCGACGGGCAGCAGGTCGTCGAGCTCCTCGTGGCCGGTGAGGAAGATGAACGGCGCGTGGCATTCCTTCAGCTCGCGCATGGCCACGAGCACGTCCGCGCCATTCATCGCCGGCATGTTGTAGTCGCAGAGGATGGCGGAGATGGCCGTCAGGTCCGTCTGGAACGCGGCTTCGGGCGACTGCACGGTGACGACCCGGTAGCCCGCGCTCTGGAGGATGTCCGTCACCAGCGACAGGACGAAGAGGTCGTCGTCAATCACCAGCACGGTCTGCATCGCGCCTCCTCCGAGAAAGCCCGGCCTATCCTATGAGCCGAGCCAGCCCGGTGAGTAGCCGCGCGCCGCGCTTCGTCAGCGCGCGGGGGTGACGGGTCGTGATTGCCCCGGGCCCGGCGAGGGAATCAGCACCAACTCCTCCTGGGGAGGAATCAGGTACTCGGCGCCGGTGTCGGTGACGACGGCCATCTCCTCCACGGAGAGCACCCGCAGCACGTCCGGCCCGCCGTCGTGCCAGGCGAAGTAGCCGTCGAAGGCGAACACCTGCCCCGCGCGCAGCGGCCGCGTCGCCGCGCCCTGCTTCGGCTTCTCCTTGAGCCCGCCCGACAGCGCGGGGCCCACGTCATGCGCCCAGTAGCCCACCGGGTGGCCGGTGCCGAACATCGTCATGGGCACGGAGCCGGCCTGCTCGTTCCAGACGCGCTGGGCCTTGTCCACGTCCCACCCGCTGACGCCGGGCTTCATCGCGGCCAGCACCACGCGGCTGCCCCGCTTGCTCTTCTCCCACTTCTCCAGCGCCTCCTTCGGCGGCTGCGTCTGGCCCGGCGCCAGCACGTAGGCGAAGCGCTGGATGTCCGTGACCCACATGTTGCCCACGCGGATGCCGAAGTCGGTCTGGATGAAGTCCCCCGGCTGGATGACGCGCTCGGTGGCGTGCGAGTGCCCGCGCAGGGGGCCGCTGTTCACGTTGGGGTTCTGGTCCGGCGCCCACGCGTCGCCCACGCCCAGCTCCGCCATGCGCTTCTTGAGGAAGCGCGCCACGTCCGCGTCGCGCGTCTGCCCCGGCACCACCGTGGCGTACGCCTCGATTTCGAGCCGCGCCGTCAGCGCCGCGGCCTTGCGCAGGATGTCCACCTCCTCGGGCAGCTTCACGGACAGCCACTCGGACACCACGTCCTCGGACGACACCAGCTTCTTGCGCAGCGCGGGCGGCAGCGCCTTCTCCAGCGCCGCGCGCTGGGACGACGACAGGCCGTCCGCCACCGTCACGGACGTGGAGGCGTTGATGGCGATGCGCGCGGGCTTCGCCGCGGCCAGCCGCGTGGCCACCTGCGCGTAGAGGTCCGTGCCCCGCTCCAGCGCCACCACCTCGTCCACCGGCGCCACCTCCTTCAGCGCGGTGGCCTCGCTGGCGGGAGACAGCGCGAGCGCGCGCACCGTGTCCCCCTGCCGCAGGAAGAGGAAGGCCGCGGTGCCACCCGCGTTCTCCCCGCCCACGTGGATGGCCAGCGGGTCGTTGTCGTTCTCCCGGCAGAACACCACCCAGGCGTCCACGTTGGCGCGCGCCATGGCCTGGGGCAGCAGCTTCTGGATGCGCTCCTTGCGGATGCGCGGCCAGCTCTGCTCGGAGGCGATGGCGTCGCCCGCGGCGGCCTGGGCCAGGGGCGCGGAGAGGAGCAGGGCGGAGAGGAGGGCGGACCGTGCGCGCTTCATGGGGGACGAGCGTCCTTTCTGGGGGGAGGCCGCCATCATCCCCGACCCCGTCCCCCCGGGGGACGGGCCCCGTGTGAAGTCCTGTCGAGCGGCCGTGAAGAAGGCTCTCGGACAATCCTGGGAAGTCGGCGGACGCAAGCGTCGGCGCCGTGGCTCGTTTAAGGTGGAGACATGGCCAAGAGCACGTCTCGCAAGTCCGCAGCGAAGGTGAAGAAGCCCGCCGCCCGGAAGCGGCCGTCCGCGCCCCGCCGCGCGTCGAAGAAGGCGACGCCCGCCGAGCCGCCCGCCGTCCTGGAGGCCGAGCCCGTCTTCGACGACGCGCCCGAAGCCGAGTCCCCCAAGGCATTGCCCGCTGGCGACGCCCCGGGCCGCGTGCTGCCCTTCGAAATCGACCCGAAGCAGCTCGAGGAGGGGCTGCGCAAGCTCCAGGGCGAGCTGAAGCACTGGGCCAACAAGGGCCGCTACACGCGCGTGCGCTTCAAGTTCCGGGGCAAGCAGCTGCTGCCGGACCTGCCCCTGGCCGCCGTCGTCGCGGCGGAGGGCCTCACCTTCTACTGGGGCGGCATCCTGCGCGCGCTCATCGCCAACGTCGTGGGCCGCAGCGTCTTCCAGGTGGAGCTGGTGAACGACGCGGAGAAGCGCGTCCAGGAGGGCAAGGAGGCCCTCCTGTCGGGAGACGTGGACCAGGCCCTGGCCCTGTTCCGGGAGGCCGTGGAGATGGACCGCGACCTGGCCTCCGCGCACCTCAACGTGGGCGTGGCGCTCAAGCTCAAGGGCGACCGCGACGGGGCCCTGGCGGCCTTCGAGAAGGCCCGCCAGAAGGACCCCGAGGGGCCCGTGGGACAGGAGGCCGAGCGGCTGGCGACCCCCCTGCGACCGGGCGGCGCCACACGCTCCGCGTGAGCTCGCGCGGACAACGTCTTCCGCACCGTTTCCCGGGCTGAAAAAGGGTGCTCCGAGCGTTCAATACGGGGCGGTTCCTCGCCCCGGAGGAACCCCTTTCCGGGGCCCTCCGACCGACAACGCGTCGACCCCTCGTTTCCCCTGTTGACGTAGGGAAATCCGGGGGTTACGAACGCTCCCTCACTGGACGGCGGCCCCTCGCGGGGCCCCTCCGCGACACTTCCAGAGCTCATGGCTGACGACACCACCGACAAGCCGGCACCGCCCTCCCCACCGCCGCCTCCAGACGGCGCGGGAGAGCTGATTCCCGTGAACATCGAAGACGAGATGCGCCGCTCGTATCTCGACTACTCGATGTCCGTCATCATCGGTCGCGCGCTGCCCGACGTCCGCGACGGCCTCAAGCCCGTGCATCGCCGCGTGCTGTTCGCGATGAACGACCTGGCGAACTACCACAACCGCCCCTACAAGAAGTCGGCGCGCGTGGTGGGTGACGTCATCGGTAAGTACCACCCGCACGGCGACTCGTCCGTGTACGACGCCATGGTGCGCCTGGCGCAGCCGTGGAGCCTGCGCTACCTGCTGGTCGACGGCCAGGGCAACTTCGGCTCGGTCGACGGCGACATGCCGGCCGCCATGCGCTACACGGAAGCGCGCATGGACCGCCTGGCCGAGGAGCTGCTGGCGGACATCGACAAGGAGACCGTCGACTTCGGTCCCAACTACGACGACTCCCTGGAGGAGCCGCTCGTCCTGCCGGCGCGCTTCCCCAACCTCCTGGTCAACGGCAGCAGCGGCATCGCGGTGGGCATGACCACCAACATCCCGCCGCACAACATGACGGAGGTCATCAACGGCACGCTGCACCTCATCGACAATCCGTCCGCGACGGTGCGCGACCTGATGGAGTTCATCAGCGGTCCGGACTTCCCCACCGGCGCCTTCATCACCGGCCGCGAGGGCATCCTCCGCGCCTACGAGACGGGCCGCGGGCAGATGACGGTGCGCGCCCGGTCCGAAATCGAGACGTCGAAGAAGGGGGACCGCGAGTCCATCATCTTCACGGAGATTCCGTACCAGGTGAACAAGGCCCGGCTCATCGAGAAGATCGCCGAGCTGGTCCGCGAGAAGAAGCTGGAGGGCATCAGCGACATCCGTGACGAGTCCGACCGTCAGGGCATGCGCATCGTCATCGAGCTCAAGCGCGACGCGATTTCGCAGGTGGTGCTCAACAACCTGTACGCGTCCACGCAGCTGGAGACGACCTTCGGCGCGGTGATGCTGGCCATCGACGGCGGGCAGCCGCGCACGCTGAACCTGAAGGAGCTGCTGGACCGCTTCATCTCGCACCGTCGCGACGTGGTGACCCGGCGCAGCCGCTTCGAGCTGCGCAAGGCGATGGCGCGCATGCACATCGTCGAGGGCCTGCTCGTCGCGCAGGACCTCATCGACCTGGTCGTCTCCCTCATCCGCGCGTCGAAGGACCCGGACGAGGCGCGCTGGGGCTTGATGAACATCCTGTCGCCCGCGCTCTACGAGCACGAGCGCTTCGCCAAGCTGGACCGCATCGACTACGCGAAGGCCAAGGCGCAGATGGAGCTGCTCGTCTCGCGCGCCCGCGCGGAGGAGCCCAACTACCAGGGCCTGGCGCACAAGTACGAGGGCTCCGGCTTCAGCCAGGAGCAGGCGCAGAACATCCTCGAGATGCGCCTGCAGCGCCTCACCGGCCTGCAGCGCGAGGAGCTGTTCCGCGAGCTGGTCGGCCTGGTGCGCGACGTGGCGCGCCTGCAGGACATCCTGGCCAGCGAGCGCAGCCTGCTCAACGTCATCAAGACGGAGCTGGTGGAGATTCGCGAGCGCTACGGCGACAAGCGCCGCACGGAAATCATCGGCGCGGTCGACGAAATCACCAGCGAGGACCTCATCGCCGAGGAGACGATGGTGGTCACGCTGTCGCACACCGGCTACGTGAAGCGCTCGCCGCTGTCGGAGTACCGGGCGCAGAAGCGCGGTGGGCGTGGCAAGACGGGGGCGGCGACGAAGGAAGACGACTTCGTCAGCAAGCTCTTCGTGGCCAGCACCCACGCGTACCTGATGCCCATCACGACCAAGGGCAAGCTGTACTCGCTCAAGGTGCACCAGATTCCGCAGGCCAGCCGCACGTCGCGTGGCAAGGCCATGGTGAACCTGGTCCAGTTCGGCGAGGGCGAGCGGCTGGCGCAGGTGCTGGTGACGCGGGACTTCCCGGAGGACCGCTACGTCTTCTTCGTGACGAAGAAGGGCGTGGTGAAGCGCACGGACCTGAGCGCGTTCGCAAACGTCCGCTCCAGCGGCATCATCGCCCTGGGCATCGAGGAGGGTGACGAGCTGGTGGCGGTGATGATCACCGACGGCTCGAAGGACATGCTGCTGTCCACCGCGTCCGGCATGAGCATCCGCTTCCCGGAGACGGAGGTCCGCTCCATGGGCCGCCAGGCCTTCGGCGTGAAGGGAATCACGCTGGAGGAGGGCGACGAGGTGGTGGGCGCCGACGTGGTGGAGAAGGACTCCGCGGTCCTCACCGTGACGGAGAACGGCTACGGCAAGCGGACGGAGGAGTCCGAGTACCGGCAGCAGGGCCGTGGCGGCAAGGGCATCATCGACATCAAGACCACCGAGCGCAACGGCAAGGTGGTGGGCCTGGTGCAGGTGAAGGAGACCGACGAGGTGATGCTCGTCACCAACGGCGGGATGCTCATCCGCATGAAGGTGAAGGAGATCTCCGTCATCGGCCGCAACACGCAGGGCGTGCGGCTGATTGCCCTGGAGAACAACCAGGAGAAGGTGATGGCCATCTCCAAGCTGCCCGAGGGCGAGGAGTCGGAGGAGTCCGAGACGACGCCTCCCGCCGAGGCCGCCAGCGAGGGCGAGGCCAGCGCCGAGGCTCCCGCCGCGACCGAGGCCAGCGCCGAGGCCCCGGCCGCCGAGGGTGGCGCCGAGGGCGGTGGCTCCGAGGAGCCGCAGGCCTGATCGGATGGACTGACGTGAAGTCCCGGCCCCTCTTCCCCACGCGGGAGGAGGGGCTTCTTCATGGCCGCGCGGAGCCGCGACGATGGGGGGACGGACCGTCGAGGTGGGACGGCCCCTCGCGCGAGGGGCGGGCGTGGAGGTCGGTGGAGGGGAGGAGGGATTTCTTCATGGCCGCGCGGAGCGGTCCCACCTCTCGATGAAGCCAGGGCCGCCCGGCGAGCGTGAGTGTGGCCGTGCCGCGCGGCCCGGCGCGCGCCGCCCCTGCGCCCGTGGCGTCAGCGCAGGTCGGGAGGCAGGGCCGCGGCGTCCAGCCGGGGCACGCCGACCTGGGTCACCGCCTGCGCGCCGAACCAGTTGGCCAGCTCGGCGCAGCGCGCGAGTGGCCAGCCGCGCAGCAGGCCCAGGGCGAAGCCCGCGAGGTGGCAGTCGCCCGCGCCCGTCGGGTCCACCTCCTCGACGTGCGAGGCGGGCACGTCGAGCACCGCGTCGGCGGTGAGCACCGAGCAGCCCCGCTCCCCCCGCGTGATGACGAGGCACGTCCGGGCCCGCACCGCGTCGATGTCCAGCACGCGCGCCTCCGCCTCGCTGGCCTTGAGCACGCGCAGGTGCCCGAGCAGGGCCGCGAAGGGCGTGCGCTCGAGCGGGAGGTCGACCACGCGCCCCTCCGCGTCCAGCGCGCGCAGCAGGCTCTGCGTGTCCGCGATGACGTGCCGCGCGCGACGCGACAACGCGACGAGCGTCTCGGGGAGCACCTCGCCCATGACGCCGCAGGCGAGGGCCACGCGCGCGTCGCAGGGGAGGTCCTCGGGACGGATGGGCTCGGCGCGAGCGTCCACGCGCAGCACGCGCTCGCCCTGACGGAAGTCGGCGCGGAAGCGCGTGGTGCGCGTGCCCGGGATGATGCGCGGCGGCTGTCGCACGCGGTCGACATAGGCGAAGTCCTCGCCGGCCACGGCCACCACCGCGTGGCTCACGCCCATCGCCTCGAACACGTTGGAGATGTACGCCGCGGACCCGCCGAGCGTGTGCACCTCCCCCGCGTCGTTGACCAGCACGTCGTGGCAGTAGTTGCCGACCACCAGCGCGTCCACGGAAGGCTCCCGGGGATTACTTCCGGACGAAGGTCGACGGCACGGCCGTCCCCGCCGCCTTCTCGTCCATCCAGGCGATGTGGAGCACCCACCACCGCTGACCGTCGAAGGCGAGCTGGATGTTGTTGACGCCCTTCGCGAAGGGCGCGGCGTTGGGGTCGTCGCGGGACTCGTACGCGCTCAGCACGTTGAGCAGGTCTCCATAGCCCGCGACCTGCCGGTGCGACTCCTTCTCGTAGAAGGCGTGCTTCTGGAAATACGGCTCACCCCAGGCCACGTAGTCCTCGGGGGTGATGGGCAGGATGCCGGGAGGGCCGCCGGGCTTCGCGCGGTGGACGGGCACCATCCTCGCGCCCGGATAGAACAGGGAGCGGAAGCGCTGCCAGTCGCGCGCCTTGCCCGCCGGGCCGCTGATGACGTCGTAGAGCGCGGCCAGCAGGGCCTCGGGGGTCCGCACGTCCTCGGGCTTCGCGGCCGGGGTGGACTGGAGCGCGGTCTGCGTGAGCTGCGCGGCGAGCTTCATCGGATCGCTCGTCCCGGGCGCGACGGCGGGAGCGGGCCCGGGCTTCGCGGGTGTGCCCTTCGCCGCGGGCGCGCCGGGAGTCGCGGGCGCCGCCTTCGCGGCGGGCGCGCCAGGAGTCGCGGACGTCGGAGCCTGGGCGAGGGACGGGGACGCTGCGAGCACGAGGACTGTGAGGAGTGAGCGGTGCACGTCTGGGACCTCCGGGGCGTCGGGACCTTGGAGCAATCCCCGGTATGCCACGGACGTGTGCCTGTCGGCACCGCTTGGAGGGGCTCAATGGGTGGAACCGTGCGATGGCGTCCACTAGGGTGCCCGCCCATCATGAAGCGACTGCTGGCCTTGCTCCTGACCCTGACCCTGTCGACCCCCGCGCTCGCGGCGGAGACGCTCACCGTCTACTCCGGCCGCAACGAGAAGCTCGTCGGCCCCTTGCTGAAGAAGTTCACCGAGAAGAGCGGTATCGAGGTGAAGGTGCGCTACGGCGAGACGCCGCAGCTGGCCGCCACGCTGCTGGAGGAGGGCGACAAGACGCCCGCGGACGTGTTCTTCGCGCAGGACGCGGGCGCGCTCGGCGCGCTGGCCAACGCGGGCCACCTCCAGGCGCTGCCGAAGGAGACGCTGGACAAGGTGGACGCGCGCTTCCGCTCTCCGGCCGGGCTGTGGGTAGGCACCAGCGGCCGGGCGCGCGTGGTGGCGTACAGCACGAAGAAGGTGAAGCCGGAGGCGCTGCCCAAGAGCATCCTCGAGTTCACGGACCCCAAGTGGAAGGGCAAGCTGGGTTGGGCGCCCACCAACGCCTCCTTCCAGGCCTTCGTCACCGCCCTGCGCCTGCTGAAGGGCGATGACGCCGCGCGGAAGTGGCTGGAGGGCGTGAAGGCCAACGACCCGCGCGTCTACAAGAACAACGCGGCCGTCATCGAGGCGCTGGGCCGTGGTGAAATCGAGGCGGGCTTCGTGAACCACTACTACCTGTACGCCGCGAAGAAGACCCAGCCGGGCCTCGCGGTGGCCAACCACTTCGTCGCCGCGGGCGACCCGGGCGCGCTGGTGAACGTGGCGGGCGTGGCCGTCCTCAAGAACACGAAGAAGGCGGACGCGGCGCGCAAGTTCGCGGCGTTCCTGCTGGAGCAGGACGCGCAGGCGTACTTCTCCCAGGAGACCTACGAGTACCCGCTGGTGACGGGCGTGAAGACGGCGGACGCGCTCCCCGCGCTGTCGAAGGTGGGCTCGCCGGACCTGGACCTGTCGAAGCTCGACGACCTGCGCGGCACCGTGAAGTTGCTGCAGGACACCGGCGTCCTCTGAGGGAGCGGACGTGACACGGCGGGCACCGGGATGGTTGTGGGGAGCGGGCGTGGCGGTGGCCGCGCTCGCATTGCTGCCCGCCGTGTACCTGGGCGTGCGCGCGGCGGAGGCCGACGCGAGCACCTGGGCGCTGCTGCTGCGGGACAGGACGTGGGGCCTGCTGTGGCGCACGCTCGGGCTCGCGGTGGCGGTGACGGGCTGCGCCGCCGTCGTCGCCCTGCCGCTCGCCTGGCTCACCACGCGCACGGACCTGCCCGGGCGGCGCGTGTGGACGGTGCTGCTGTGCGTGCCGCTCGCGGTGCCCACCTTCGTCGGAGGCTACGTGCTGCTGGCGACGTTCGGCACGGGCGGCGTGTTGGAGGAGCCGCTCACGCGGTGGGGCCTGCCGGTGCCGCCGGTGTATGGCTTTCCCGGCGCGCTCCTGGCGCTGACGGTGTCGACGTATCCGTATCTCTTCCTCGCGCTGCGCTCCGGCCTGTTGTCGCAGGACCCCGCGTGGTTGGAGGGCGCGCGCAGCCTGGGCCTGAGCCCCACGCGGGCGTTCTGGAAGGTGACGGCGCCGCTGCTGCGCCCGTCCTTCGTCTCCGGCGCGCTGCTCGTGGGCCTGTATGTGTTGTCCGACTTCGGCGCGGTGGCGCTGCTCCAGTACGACGCGTTCTCGCGCGCCATCTATGTCCAGTACGAGGGCGCGTATGACCGGACCTACGCCGCGCTGCTGGGGCTGGCGCTGGTGGCGGTGACGGCGGCGGTGCTGCTCCTGGAGGTGCGGCTGCGTGGGCGGGCGGGCTATCACCGCAGCGCGAAGGGGGCCGCGCGGGCCTTCACGCCGGTGCCCCTGGGACGTTGGCGCGTGCCGGCGCTGCTGGCGTGTGGCGTGGTGGTGATGGTGGGCGTGGTGCTGCCCGTGGGCGTGCTCCTCTACTGGGGCGCGCGAGGGCTCGCGGGGGAGGGGGACGGGGTGCTGGCGTCGGCGCTCGGTTCGGTGCTCGCGTCGGTGCTGGGCGCGGTGGCCTCCGTGCTGTGCGCGCTGCCGCTGGCCTTCCTCGCGGTGCGCTACCCGAGCCGCCTCACGTCGATGCTGGAGCGGGCGTCCTACGCGGGCTACGCGCTGCCGCCCATCGTCCTCGCGCTGTCGCTCGTGTTCCTGGGCGTGCAGGCGCTGTCCTTCCTCTACGGCACGCTGGCCATGCTGGTGCTGGCCTATGTCGTGCGCTTCCTGCCCCAGGCGGTGGGCACGGTGCGCTCGACGCTGCTCCAGCTCAACCCCCACCTGACGGAGGCCGCGTCTTCGCTGGGCCTGTCTCCTCCGGCGGTGTTCCGTCGCGTCACCGCGCCGCTGCTGCGTCCCGGCCTGCTCGCGGGCGCGGCGCTCGTCTTCCTCACGGCGATGAAGGAGTTGCCGGCCACGCTGCTGCTGGCCCCCATCGGCTTCCAGACGCTGGCCACGCAGGTGTGGAGCGCCACCGCCGAGGGCCGCTTCGCCGAGGCCGCGCTCCCCGCGCTCGTGCTGATGGCGGTCTCCGCGCTGGGCGTGGGGCTGCTGGTGTCCCAGGAAGGCGAGACCCCGCGCGGCTGAGTCATTCGCGGATGTCTTGGATTGAGCCGTCTCTTCTTGGAATGTGAGATGTGTTGCATGCCTTGAATCGTCTCGCGGAGATGCGTAGAAACCCAGACATGTCCCTTCCCGAGTCCGTTCTTCCTCCGCTCGCCGCCGATGCCGTGTCCTCCGCCGCCCAGGCCCTGGGGGAGCTGCCCGTGGGTCCTTCGTACTCGGCGGGCTACCTGAAGTCGGTGCTGGACGAGAAGGCGCCCCGGACGTTCGGGGACCTCGTCCAGGCACTGAAGGGCTCGGGGAGCTCCACGCTGGCGCTGGTGGCCACGCTCTACGCGGACGCGCCGGCCACGGCGGTCACCCTGGAGGGGCCGTTCACCGTGTCGACGCTCACCGGGCACGTGGGCGACCTGCACGTGAAGGGCGACCTCACCGCGAAGGCCACGCTCGTGGTGGTGGGCAACCTGACCGTCGACGGGGTGCTGACGAACGACGCGGAGTCGACGGTGGTGGTGCGGGGGCAGGTGCGGTGCCGCGCGATGGACACGTCGGGCTGGGTGACCATCCTCGGGGGGCTGTCGGTGGAGCACGCCCTCCACGGCCTGTACAACGACGACTCGGTGGAGGTGCTGGGTCCCATCACCGCGGGCCTCATCATCTCCAACGACCACCTCATCTACGGCAAGCCGAAGATGGCGGAGCGCAAGCCGTCGCAGGGCGCGGCGTGGGGGCCTGAGGTCTTCGACGCGCGCTGGGCGGCCCACAAGCAGGAGCTCGCCAGCCTCCTCGTGGACGGCATCGTCGACGCGGACGGCGAGGTGGACGTGGCGAAGCTGGTGGCCGCCCGGCCGCCCTGGAAGTGACCGAAGCGGAGGCTTCCGGTCGGGCGGGAACGCGATAGGGTGCGCGGCGTCTTCCGCCATGCCCCTGCTCTCGCTCGACGCCCTCTCCCTTCGTTACGCCGCCGGCGGTACTCCCGCCGTGGACGGCCTGTCGCTGTCGGTGGAGCCCGGCGAGGTGGTGGCGCTGCTGGGCCCGTCCGGCTGCGGGAAGACGACGACGCTGCGGCTGCTGGCCGGCTTCGAGCGGCCCGACGCGGGCACCATCACCCTGGATGGCCGCGTGCTGGTGGGACCGGGCACCTTCGTCCCGCCCGAGCAGCGCAGCGTGGGCATGGTGTTCCAGGACTACGCCCTCTTCCCGCACCTGTCCGTCCTGGACAACGTGGCGTTCGGCCTGTCGCACCTGCCGCGCCGCGAGGCCGAGGCGAAGGCGAAGGCCATGCTGACGCTGTTCGGCCTGGGCGAGTTCGGCGCGCGCCTCCCCCACGCGCTGTCGGGTGGCCAGCAGCAGCGCGTGGCCCTGGCGCGCGCGCTGGCGCCGGGGCCGCGCGTGTTGCTGCTCGACGAGCCCTTCTCCAGCCTGGACAGCGCGCTGCGCACGTCCACGCGGGGCGAGGTGCGGCGGGTGCTCAAGTCGCTGGGCGCCACGGTGCTGCTCGTCACGCACGACCAGGCGGAGGCCATGGCCTTCGCGGACCGGCTGGCGGTGATGCGCGTGGGGAAGGTGGACCAGGTGGGGACGCCGGAGGCCGTCTACTCCACGCCGCGCACGGCCTTCGTCGCGTACTTCCTGGGCGGCACCAACCTGGTGCCCGGCATGGGCTTCGGGAGCGGCGCGCGCACGGTGCTGGGCAACCTGCCGGTGGCGGGGCAGGCCCGGGGCAAGGTGCTGCTGTCTCTGCGGCCGGAGTCCCTGCGGCTGGTGCCGGACACGGACGCGGTGGCGATTGGCGGCGCGCTGCGGGCGGAGGTCCTCTCGCGCGAGTTCCAGGGCCCCACGGCCGAGTTCGCCGTGGCGTGTGGTGGCATGGAGTGGGTGGTGCGTGGCGCGCCGGAGCTGCCGCTGCGCCCGGGCGACAGGGCGCGCCTGGAGGTCGTGGGGCGAGCGGGCGTGCTGGAGGACAGTCCGGACTGAGCTCGACTGTCCTCCGAGCGTGCGAACGTCATACGCTGGGGGTGTCTCCGGGGTGCAATCACCCCGGCTCTCCGTGCGTAGAGGTGGGTATGAACATCGCAGGTCTTCGTGGCATGGGCACCCGCTTCTTCCGGTACGTGAGAGACCCTCGCGTGTCGCTCTGGCGCAAGCTGGCCGGGGTGCTGGCGGTGGTCTACTTCCTGTCGCCCGTGGATGCGGTGCCGGACTTCATCCCCGTGCTGGGCTGGTTGGACGACGTGGGCGTGTTGTCCGCGGCGGCGCTCTTCATGGTGCGCGAGGTGCAGCGCTACCGGCCCGAGCAGCCGTGGGATGGCGTCCCGCGCGACGAGGAGGGGCACGAGCGAATGCCGCCCCCCGTCCGTGAGCGTGTGTAATCAGGACGTCACGGCGTCGCGGAATTCCTGAGTCGCTGACAGTCCCGTCCCCGTGACGCCGCGCATCCGAGACTTCTCGTGGTGCGCGGCGCTGGGACGCGGAATCATGGGGCGCGCATGCACTCGTCCCAGGCAAGCAGGGTCGTCCTCGTCACGGGAGCGTCTTCGGGTATTGGCCTCGCCTGCGTGGAGTTGTTGTCCGCGCGGGGCCACGTCGTCTACGGCACCAGCCGGCATCCTCCGCCCGAGCAACCCGCTCGCTACCGGCTGCTGGAGCTGGACGTCACGCGGGAGGACTCCGTGCGGCGCGCCGTGGACACGGTGCTGGAGCGCGAGGGCCGCATCGACGTGGTGGTGAACAACGCGGGCCACGCGTTGGCGGGAGCGCTCGAGGACACCTCCGTCGAGGAGGCCTGGCGGCAGCTCGACACCAACGTGCTGGGCGTGTTCCGCGTCTGCAAGGCGGTGCTGCCGGCGATGCGGGCGCGGCGCTCCGGGCGCATCATCAACATCGGCTCGTTGGGAGGGGTGGTGGGACTGCCCTTCCAGGGCTTCTACAGCGCCAGCAAGTTCGCGCTGGAGGGGCTCACCGAGAGCCTGCGTCAGGAGGTGGAGGCCTTCGGCATCCAGGCCGCGTTGGTGCAGCCTGGAGACGTGCGCACGCGGCTGACGGACAACCGCGTCCGCGCGAAGGATTCGGGGGAGGGCTCCGCCTACCTCGCGCCGTTCGAGAAGGCGCTGGGCATCATCGAGAAGGAGGAGCGCGCGGGCGTTCCCCCCGAGGACGTGGCCCGCTGCGTGCTGGCGCTGATGGATGCGGGGGACATGCCCGTGCGCGTCTCGGTGGGCAAGCTCGCGCAGCGCGCGGCGGTGGTGGCCAAGACGCTGCTGCCCGCGAAGGCCTTCGAGGGGCTCCTGATGTCCATGTATGGATTGAAGCGGCGGGGGTGAGGCCGTCGTGGTTTGTCAATGCGCCGCGAGGGATTCCCTTGCGGTGCAAGGATTCCAGTCGGTGGGCGTGGGGGGGACAGTCGATGATGCGTGTTTGTGAGAGACTTCTGGACCCACGTCTGTCCAGGAGCCACGCGTATGTCGAGGTTGCCCTCGCTTCTCGCCGTCGCCATGGTGGTCGCCGCACCCCCGCTCCTGGCCCGTGAGCGATTGCCGACGGTGGATGCCTTCACCTCGGCGCCGGCCTCCTCCACGCTCGTCCGTCTCGATGCCTCGGCCGCTCCGGGCCTCGTCATTGCCCATCAAGAGGAGCGCCTGGGCGTTCCGACCTTCGCCTGGGTGAGGAGCAGGGAGGTGGCCACGGCCAGCCTTGCCGCCTCCTCGCGGACACCTGAGCAGACAGCGCGTGGACTGGTGGAGAAGTACGCGCCGGTGCTGCGGCTGAAGCGCACGGACGCGGAGCACGTGCCGGTGAAGGGGGTGCACCCGGTGCCCTCGGGTGGGCGAATCGTCGAGTTCGCGCAGCGGGTGGGCGGCGTGGAGGTGTTCCGACAGTCGTTGAAGGTATTCCTCGACGGGAGCGGAGTGCCGGTGACGATGTCGGGTCACTTGAGTCCGGTCGCGACCGAGGCGTCCTTCGAGAAGGGGAGGCCCTTCGCGCTGGAGCCGCGAGAGGCGATTGCCCGTGCGTACGCGGACCTGGAGGGCCACACGCTGCCGGCGGAGAGCTTGCGCGACACGGGAGATGGACGCGGAGCCTATCGGCACTTCGAGCTGACGCCGGGGCCGCGCACGGTTCGGCTCACGCGGCCCGCGAGGGCGAAGCCCGTGTACTTCGCGCTGCCGGACACGCTGGTGCCCGGGTACTACGTGGAGGTGGGGACGGAGTCACGGGAGGAGGGGGGCAGTGGGCTCTACGCGTATGTGATTTCGGCGGAGGACGGGCGGCTGCTGCTGCGCCACGCGTTGCGGAAGGACGCGGAGCCCGGCGCTTTCACCTATCGCGTCTGGGCCGAGGCGGACGGGACGTTCCTCCCATGGGATGGACCGCAGGGGGAGCAGGGCAATCCGCATCCCACGGGCCTGCCGGATGGCTACCAGGCGCCGCTGGTGGCGCCGAACCAGGTGACGCTGCGCAACGCTCCGTTCAGCCGGAACGACCCCTGGTTGTCGCCGGACGCGACGCTCACGGAGGGCAACAACGCGAGGGCCTTCGCGGACCTCGCGGCGCCTGATGGCTATGGGGAGGGAGACGTGTTGGGGACCCTCACCGCCCCGGGGGTGTTCGATCACGTCCATGACCCTCGCGCGGCCCCGGGCATCACGGACGAGCAGGTGAGGGCGGGCCTCACGCACGTCTTCTACGTGAACAACTTCCTGCACGACTGGTTCTACGACGCGGGCTTCGACGAGGCGTCGGGCAACGGGCAGCGGGACAACTACGGTCGGGGTGGACTGGGAGGGGACGCGCTGGACCTCAGGACCCAGCACCATCAGATGCGGAACAACGCGTTCGTCGAGGTCACCGCGGATGGGATGCCCTCGGTCGTGCGCTACTTCATCTTCGACTCCGGCGCGGAGCGTTCCCTCTACATCGGGACGGCTTCGGAAACCCAGGGCCCTTTCGGGTTCGCACCCGCGGACTTCGGTCCCCAGCAGTATGACTTCACGGCCTCGGCGGTGTGGGCGGAGGATGGTGAGGGAGCCTCCAGTCATGATGCCTGCGCGCCGCTGACCAACGCGGACATGGTGCGCGGCAACCTGGCGGTGGTGGAGCGGGGCGGTGGGTGTGACGTCCTGGTCAAGGCGGGACATGTCCAGGAGGCGGGAGCGGTGGCCATGCTTCTCCTGCCGGTGTCCCAAGGGGTGCTCCGTGTCCCCGGGTTTGGAGGACGCTCCAGTCTCATCACCATCCCCGTGGCCGCGGGCAACTCGGAGGTGGCCAACCGGGTCCGCGCGGCGCTCGCCCAGGGGCCGGCGACAGTTCGACTGCTGCGTGCTGGGCCCGCTCGGGACTCGGCCTTCGACACGACCCTCGTGGCGCACGAGTGGGCCCACTTCATGACCAACCGCCTCATCGGAGATGGCTCGGGGCTCCTCAACAACCAGGGGTTCTCCCTGGGGGAGGGGTGGAGCGACTTCGCGGCGCTGCTCCTGACGGTGCGCGAGCAGGACGCCCGCCTCCCTGGCAACGAGAACTTCGGAGGGACCTACGCGATCGGGGGCTACCTCCAGGCGGGAGGCGCCAACCAGGGCCACTACTGGGGGCTGCGCCGCTATCCCTACTCGACGAACCAGCGCAAGAACCCGCTCCTCTTCCGCCACATCGAGGACCGGGCGCTGCTGCCCGACACGATTCCCATCAACCCCGAGCTCGCGGACGAGGATAGATGGGAGTCCCACAACTCGGGCGAGGTGTGGGCGAGCCTGCTCTGGGATTGCTACGTGGCCCTGCTGCGGGATACCGGGCGGTTGACGTTCGCGCAGGCGCAGGCACGGATGAAGGAGTACCTCGTCACGTCCCTCAAGCTGACGCCCATCAACCCCACGTTCACGGAGGCGCGGGACGCGCTCCTCGCGGCGGCGGCGGCGCGGGACGCGCTGGACCTGGCGCTGTTCTCGCGCGCGTTCGCGCGCCGGGGCATGGGAACGCGCGCGGTCGCACCCGCCCGGAACTCCTTCCGCCATGAAGGCGTCTTCGAGAGCTATGACACCGGCAAGGACCTGGCCTTCGTCCGGGCGGAGCTCCTTCGGGTGGACCCCGATTGTGACGACGATGCCTCCTTGGACCAGGGGGAGGAGGCGGTGGTGCGCGTCACGCTGCGCAACTCGGGGACGGGGCGACTGGAGCAATCGAGCGTCACCGTGGCGAGCACGCCCGAAGGCCTTCGCTTCCCCAAGGGAAACCGCTGGCAGGTGCCCCCTTCGGAGCCGTTCCAGGAGGTGAGCGTGGACGTGCCTGTCAGCGTGGATGGGATGGCCCCACGCTCCTTCTACCTGGTCATCGCCTTCCGCGATGAGCAGCAGAGTCTGCCTGGCGTCCAGACGGCCTTGTTCCCGATGTGGGTGAGCAGGGACGAGGCGCCCGTCTCGAGCGTGGAGGAGACGGTGGAGGCGGTCCGGCATCCGTGGCGCATGGAGGAGGAGCCCGCGGGCTTCGCGCCGGGCTGGGCTCGCGTGGCGCGGGAGCGTGACCTGGGCCATCACTTCAACGTGCCGCCCACGGCGAACCCGGGCCTGCGCTCCCTCGTCTCTCCGCCGCTCCAGGTGTCCACGAGTCGTCCCTTCCGCTTCACCTTCCGACACCGCCACTTCCTCGAGTACGAGGAGTTCTATGACCCGGACCTGTTCCTGGATGGAGCGGTGCTCGAGCTGAGCACGGACGACGGGCGGACGTGGACGGACATCGGCGCGGCGGCGACGCCGACGTACAACGTCGTCGTCTCGGACGCGTGGGGCGATGAGAACCCGCTGGTGAACCGTCCGGCCTGGGGCGCGAAGAACGCGGCGTATCCCGAGCTCGAGACGGTGACGGTGGACCTGGGCGGGGCGTACGTGGGCAAGACGGTGCGCATCCGCTTCGCGGTGGGCACGAACGTGTGGGACCAGAACTGGGCCGACATGCCCGTCTGGGACGTGGATGACCTGCGCTTCGAGGGCCTCGACAACACGCCGTTCACGGCGGTGGTGGAGGACGCGGGGCATTGCGAGAACCACGCGCCGGTGGTGGGGGCCGTGCCAGGAGTGGAGGTGCCGGAGGGCGTGAAGGTGACGCTGGCGGCGCCGGGGCGCGACGCGGATGGAGACGCGCTGACGTACGAGTGGACGGTGGTGGAGGGACCGGCGGTGACGCTGGAGGGCGCGGAGGGGGCGGTGGTGTCCTTCACCGCGCCGGAGGTGAAGGGTGAATCGACGCTGGTGTTGAGCGTGGTCGCGAGTGACGGGCGGCTGCGGAGCGCGCCTCAGTCGGTGAGGGTTCGCATCGTGGACGCATCCTCGGAGAGCTGCGGAGGGTGCGCGTCCGGCGGCGTGGCTCCGACGCTCGGCGCGTTGCTGTTCGCGGTGTGGCTGTCACGCGCGAGACGCCGTCACGGTTGAGCTCGGCGGGGCGGCGCGGGGCTTACCTCCTCGCGCCGTTCCTCGCGGTGGCCGGGGAACGACGTGGCCCGCGCGCGTGGCCGGAGGCGGTCGGCGAGACGGGAGCGAGGCTTCAGAACCTGCCGAGCATCGCGAGCCCCGCGCCATCCCGTCCCATCAGCGAGGGCGTGAACACGACCTCGGGGGCTCGGCGCCCGTCGAAGTGGCGTGTCAGGTAGGCCGTCAACCCGAGCCCGGCCACCGCGCCCACGCTGGAGGCGATGAGCACCGCGTCACTGTCCGTGTCCTGGCCGGACAGGAGGAGCGCGAACGCCGCGCCCGACAGTCCTCCCACGATGCCGCCGCCGTCGATGACGAGCATGCGTCCCCGGGAGACCTCCACGGTGCGGGACAGGATGGCGAAGGTCAGCAGTCCCGCGGACGTGGCGCCGAGCTCCGCGGCGAAGAACGAGGTGTTGTCGATGTCCTGCGCGCCCAGGATGAGCGCCGTGATGACGGCGGCCCACATCCCTCCGGAGTTCGTCATGGACACCTGCCCGGACGTCGGAGGCGCGGCGAGCGCCAGGGCGATGCCGAGCCCCGTGAACAGGGCGGCGCTCCCCGACACCAGGGCCGGTGCTTCGTCGTCGCCCAGGTCCAGCGCGTTGTAGCCGCAGATGCCGAGCCAGAAGCCCCACACCGTCCCGGAGTTGATGGCCCCGGATTGCCCGGGGGTGATGCCTCCCTGGGTCAGCAACAGGGAGCCGACCGCACCCGCGGCGCCACCGAGGAGGACCGCGCCCGCGGCGCCCTGGTTGTCCTCACAGTCCGCGATGGCGCACAGCAGGACGCCCTGCGTGATTCCGTGGAGCGACTGGATGATGGTCAGCGCCGCGCGCGCACCGCCGGAGGTCCGCTCCCGCTGGAGGTCGGACACGGCGGCGCTCGCCAGCCGCGCGCCGGGCTGCATTCGCGCGCGGGCGAGCCGCGCCATCTCGGTCGCGTAGGGGTGCTGCGGACAGACATCGAGCACCTGCTCGAACGCCGCCAGCGCCTCCGCGTCGTCGCCCTCGACGAGCGCATCGAAGCCTTGCGCGTAGCGCGTCTCGGTCGCGGACGAGCAGGTGTCGGGCGAGGACAGCAGGGGCGGCGCGCTCACCGGGCCCGTCATGGGCGGCGGCTCCGGCGAGGGCGGGGCCTGGGTGAGCACGACGTGGGTGAGTGAGACGAGCAGGAAGCTGGCGAGCGTCATGTCCTCCTGGACTCTACCCGACCCCGGCCCTTCCTCGTGGGAGGGGCCGGGGGGGCCGGTGCGACGCGGCTCGTCAGCGCGCGGCGAGCGTGTCCACGTGCTGACGCAGCTCGACTTCATTGCCCAGCCGGCCCGCGAGGCCGGAGAGCGGCTTCGCCGCCTGCTCGATACGGCCCCGGGTGCGGGGGCCGGCGGCGACGAGCCACGCCACGCCCAGCGCCAGCTCCGCGACCTCGGGCGCGCCGGACAGCTGACCGGTGAGCGCCAGCAGCGCCTCCACGGCCTTCTTCACCTGAGCGCCGTGCAGCGCGTGGCTGCTGGTGATGCCCTCGCGCAGCAGCTCCAACAGGGCCAGCGCGGTGGCGCGGGCCTGGCGCACCGGCTCCGGGGCCGGGCCCTTCACGTCGTCCCACAGGCCGTTGGCGAGTTGCCGCGCGAGCAGGTCCTCCGCGCCGCCGCCATGACGGAGGGGCTCCGGCGCGGAAGCCTCCCGCGCTTCCATCGGCGCGAAGGACTCCATGTCGGCGCCGTCGTCCTCCCCCAAGAACACGCCCGACTCGCGGCGCGCGTACTCCTTCTGGGCCTTGGCGCCGCCACCGCCGAAGAGGCCTCCCAGCAGGCCGCCCTTCTTCTTCGAGACCATCTTGGGCATGGGCGCCGCGGCGGGCGCGGTGGCGCGTCGGACCTGGACCATGGACCGCATGGGCGCGGGGAGCGAGCCCGGAGGAGGAAGCGCCGCCGCCGGCCTGGGGGCGGGGACCGCCGGGAAGGAGCCCGTGGTGGCGCCGCGCGACCGCTGGAGCCTGCCGCCGGCTCGGACGTCCTGGTTCCGGTCCTTCTCCTTTGCCGTGCCGAACATGGCCCAGCCGGCCGGAGCGTTGACGGGGACGACACGCGTCTCCGGTTGCCCCGAGGCGCGGCGGTCGCCCGTGCGCTCCTCGACGACGACGAACGAGGTGTGGCGGGTGACGATTTGATGGGCGACGGCCAGGTCCACGATGCGCTTCTTCATGGACTCGGCGCGGCGGCCGGAGAGGTCCGCGGCCTCCCAGCTCTTGATGCGCTCGGCGGCCCACAACTTCTCCACGGCGGGCCGGTCCGACTCGGCGGGCAGCTCCAGCGGGATGGCGAGCGCGAAGTCCTCGTTGCCCGAGCGACCGCGCAGCGTCACCTTGCCGACGCCCGGCGTGGTGTAGCGGCCGAGCAGCGTCCAGGGCACGCCGTCCACCAGGTTGGGGAGTTCGGACGGAGCCAGCTCGGTGCCCTCGACGTCCTTGAAGAAGGCCTGGAGCTGGGTGACGCGGGGCGCGAGCGCGCGGGAGAACTGGGCCACGACCTTGTCGTCGATGCGCTCGCCGGGGTGGATGAACTCCACCGCGCCGCCGGTCTGCTTCGCCATGTCGCGCAGGAGCACGTCGCTGACGTTGGTGCCGATGCCGAACGAGTACACGCGCGCCGTCTTGCGCTCGGCGAGCACGGCCTGGAGGATTTCGTCCTCGTTGCCCACCTGACCGTCGGTGAGCAGCACGATGACGCCGTCGGGGGCGGTGCGCACGGCGGTCCTCATGGGCGACAGCAGCTCCGTGCCGCCGTCCGCGCCGAGCGCGGCGACCCACGTGTCCGCGGCCTCGAGCATGCCCTGGGTGTAGGGCACGGGCTTGGGCTTGAAGCTCTCGAAGCTGCTCTGGAAGGCGATGATGTTGAAGCGGTCGCCCTCGCGCAGGTGGCGCAGGCACAGCCGCAGCGCGGCCTGGGCCTGGGGCAGGCTGTCACCGGCCATGGAGCCGGAGACGTCCACCATGAAGATGACCTCCTGCCTGGGCGTGGCGCCGGCCAGGGCGAGCAGGTCGGGGATGACGGTGAGGGCGAAGGTGCCGGGCCCGTCGCCCTTCTTGTGGGTGACGAGCGGGGTGAACACGGCGCTCGTGTCCGGGCTGCGCAGGTTGAGGACGAGGTCCCGGTCCAGGGCCACCTCGCCGCGCGCGAAGCCCACTCGCACGCGGGTGCCGCTCTCGCGGGTGAGGGTGACGGCGTGCGACGGGCTCTCCACCACGACCTCGCGGCCCAGGTCCACGAGCAGGTCCATGCGCAGGCCGTAGGCCACGTTCCCGATGGGCGGGGAGATGCGGTCCGCGTCGGGCACGCGGGCGGTGGGGTCGACGGTGCCGTGCGCGGTGCGGTCTCCGGAGGGCGTGCCGGGGATGTAGCGGGGCGCGACGAGCGTGGGGAGCATCCACCGCACGCTGCCCTCCTCGGCGGTGATGGCCTGGAGGAACTCCACTTCGATGAGGGTCTCCTCGCCGGGCAGGAGGTTGCCCACCTGGGCGGTGAAGACGTTGGGGCGCTCCTCGTCGAGCAGCGCGGCGCCGTGGCCCTCGGTGATGGCGTCGTCGTAGGTCTGGAACGCGGCCTCGCGCTCCTTGACGATGCCCTCGATGCGGCGGCCGGCGCACGTCATGGAGAAGGCGGAGAGGGTCCCGTCGGAGGGCAGGGGGAAGGTGTAGACGGCCTCCACCGGCTTCTTCTCGGCGTTGTGGTAGCGCTGGCGCACGCGCACGCGCGCATGGCCTCCCAGGAGCTCACCCGTCACCTCGACACCCTGGAGCGGCACCCGTGTGCCCTCGCGCGTGAACAGCCCCCCCTGCTCGTGTTCCTTGCTCATGACTGCTCCCTTTCCTGGAACTCCTCGATGAGGGCGCGCACACGCTCCGCGAGCGCCCGAACCTTTGCATCCGCTGAATCCGACACGTGCAGCTCCAGACCGGGGATGAGCTCCCAGCGCTGGTAGCGCGTCACCACGGTGGGACGCGGGAGGACGGCGGCGGGTGCCATCGGCGGTGGCGCTTCGCTCTCGCGAGGGGCGACCTCCGGTGGCGTCGGAGTGGCGTCCGACTCACCCAGCTTGCGCAGCTCGTCGAGCGACAGGCGCGTCAGCTCCACCTGGATGGCATCCAGGGGGAGGAACCGCGCCTGGAGGACCCGGATGGCCTTCAGCCGGACGAGGTGCTCCTCGCCATACACGGTGTCCGGCCCCTTGAAGGGCGGCGCGGGCAACAGCCCCCGCTGGACGTAGTAGCGCACCGTGCGTGGCGAGACGCCCACCTCGGACGCCAGCTCCGCCAGCTTCCACTCGCTCTGTGTCTTCCGCGTGCTCACGGCCGGAACAGTATGACTCGACACTTTAAGTGTCAAGTTGCCAGTGTCTTCATGCCAATGGGGCTGTCACGTGGGGGGAGGTGTCGGGACTGAAGGGGAGGTCATGACACTGGGACTGTCATGTATGTGTGCATGGGTGGGTTCGGGGTGAGGTTGCGTTGGGAGGGGTGGGGTGGAACAGAGGGGGGATGAATGGCGGCTCGGAAGGCCTGGACCTGTCGTCGATCCGGTTGATTGGGACGGCGGTGACGCCGGCGGTGATGGTGTCGGCGTGCGGCATCGTGGCGACGGGGTTGGACAACCAGATTGCGCGGATGACGACGCGGATGCGGGAGATGCTGCGCGAGGCGCGGCAGTTGCCGGAGGGGCATTCGCGGAGGGTGTTGTTGGGGCAGGAGGTGGCCATCCTGGATCGGCGGCACGCCATCCTCGCGAGGGCCATCGCGCTCGCGTACACGGCGCTGTTGTCCTTCGTGGTGACGTCGTTGCTGTACCTGACGAAGCGGCAGCTCGACATCCCGGAGGCGCTGCCGGTGATGTCGTTCTCGTTGGGGGTGTTGCTGCTGGGGGCGGTGGCGTTGCTGGCGTTGGCCTCGCTGCGCCTGAGCCGGTTGGCCATCCGGCTGGAGCGGGAGGAGCTCTTTGGCGCGCAGGGCCCGCCGCCGGAGGCGTGACTACGGCATGGATGGGTGTCGAGCCAGGACGCGCCCTTCGGGCGTGATGGCATAGAGCTCGAACCAGTCGAACTCGAGGCTGGCGCCGGGCGGCCAGCCACAGCGGTCCGGTCGCCGGTCGACGCGCACGAAGTACACGCCATCCTCCAACCCGACGACGACATCCAGGGATTGGGCGGAGTACTCGCACGCCGTCGAGCGTCCCTTCGGAAAGCGTGACAGCACTTGCTGCAGGGCCGCATGCGCCGCCAGCACGGCGGGGCCATCGAGTGTCGCGAGTGGTCGCAGGTCCTTGGGCCAGCGAATCGCGTCGGGGGTCGGGAGCGTCGTTCCCGCGTCAGGCGACGAGGTGGGGGGCGCGGGCTTGGAAGGCGGAGTTCCTCCATCCGCCAGGAGGGACGTGACGAGGAGGAGGTGGAGTGGTTTCAGCATGGAGCTCTCAGGGCGAATGCTGAAGGCACGAAGATGCCGCAGATGACGCACGGCGTGAGGTGTTGGTGTCGCTCGTGCTCCGCCGGGTTCGGAACTACCTCGTGGGATGTGGGGAATAGTGGTGGTTTGGGGTGTGCCAGTAGTTGAGGTTAAAGTTGGATTGATAGCGGATTGGATGTCCGACTTGAGCTGGGGGGAAGATATGAAAATCGATGATGATCACATTTACCATGGGGCGGCTCTGACGCAGATTGCGGAGCATCCACAATTCACTGCAATAAATGTCTTCAAGGGTCCCAAGGGAAATTCAAGAAGTGCCTTCAAGATAAATGACGACATTGGTGTCTATCTGAAATATGCGACGGCGCCAAAGAAGTCGCATTCCGAGTATCAGTTCAGCTTCCGCCAAGAGCATCTGGATGAGCTGAGAGCGATTTCTGCTCGAGTTTCTCGTGTCTTTGTTGCTTTGGTTTGTGTTGAGGGTAAAGAGATCTGCTGCCTGAATCTTGATGAGTTGATGGCGCTTATTGACTGTAGGCGCCAAGCCAAAGGGACAAGTGAGGAGCAGTATACGATACTGCTCCAACTGCCCCATCGAGGGCGCTTCCGTGCTTATGTGAATGCTCCCGGTCGGAAAAATCTGAAGCAGGGGAAGAACTTGATAATCCCTCGCAGTGATTTCCCCGCGA
Source organism: Myxococcus stipitatus (assembly GCF_021412625.1). Next base: position 45,021 of record NZ_JAKCFI010000014.1, read on the forward strand.
AGCTATTTGGTGAGTAGGGCTTTACTGGACCAGGTTGCTCTCTACGCTTTCGTCATTTTGCTCTTCACGCTGCTCGGCCGAGCCGTGCATGGCGCCCACGGCGCGGAGGATGTCGAGCGGGATGGGCAGGATGGTGTGGTTGCCGCCCGTGGTGATCTCCACCAGCGTCTGGAGGTAGCGCAGCTGGAGCGTGGCGGGGTTGCGGCTGAGCACGTCGGCCGCCATCGCGAGCTTCTCGGCGGCCTGGTGCTCGCCCTCCGCGGCGATGATCTTCGCGCGCCGCTCACGCTCCGCCTCGGCCTGCCGGGCAATCGCCCGCTGCATCTCCGGCGGCAGGTCGATGTGCTTCACCTCCACGTTGGAGACCTTGATGCCCCACGGGTCCGTGTGCGCGTCGAGCACCCGCTGGATTTCACGGTTGATGCGCTCGCGGTCGCTGAGCAGCTGGTCCAGCTCCGCCTGCCCGAGGATGGCGCGCAGCGTGGTCTGCGCCAGCTGGCTCGTGGCGTAGAGGTAGTCCTCCACCTGGAGCACGGCCTTGTCCGCGTGGATGACGCGGAAGTAGACGACGGCGCTGACCTTCACGCTGACGTTGTCCCGGGTGATGACGTCCTGGGGCGGCACGTCCCGCGCCACCGTGCGCAGGTCGATGATGACCATCCGCTCCACGAACGGGATGAGCCAGCGGAAGCCCGCGCGCTTGAGGCCCACGTAGCGCCCCAGCCGGAACACCACGCCGTTCTGGTACTCGTTCACGATGCGCACCCCGGAGAGGAACAGCAGGAGCACGATGCCCACCGGGAGCAGGAAGCCGAGCAGCCCGACCAGGTCCGTCATGTCTTCACCTCGTCGACGAAGAGGGTGAGTCCTTCCACGCGCCGCACCACCACCTGCGCGCCCCGGCGGATGGGCGCGGGAGACGTCGCGCGCCAGTGCTCGCCATGGACGAAGACCTCGCCGCCAGCGGGGGAGACGGGCACCACCGTGGTGCCCTCCTCGCCCACGAGCCCCGCGTCTCCACCGCGCTGGGGCATCCCGCGCGTCTGCGCGCTCCGCCACACCACGTAGGCGGCCGCCCCGCCGAGCAGCACGGTCGTGGGCACCAGCCACGCCCACGACACGCGGAACGAGCGGTCCACGAACCAGCCCGGGTCGAAGCGGTCCACCAGGAACACCCCACCCAGGCCCAGCAACACCACGCCCGCGACCCCGAGCAGCCCGCTGGTGACGAACAGCTCCGCGACGATGAGCCCCGCCCCGAGCAGGAGCAGCAGCAGCGCCCCCGCATGGACCGGCAGCGCGGACGACGCGACGAGCGCGAGCACCAGCGCCACCGCGCCCATCAACCCCGGCGCGATGCCGCCAGGATGCGCCAGCTCCACCAACAACCCCAGCGCGGCCACGAGGAACAGCAGGTAGACGAGCGACGGGTGCGCGAACGCATGGACCACCCGCTGGGACAGGCTCGGCGTCAGCTCGACCTGGCGCGCCCCGGCGGTCGTCAACCGCACCGTGTCCCCGTTCGCGAGCCGCACCTCGCGCCCCTGGGCCTGGTCCAGGAACGTGGCTTCGCTGGACGCGACCTGCTCCACCACGCGCAGCTCGCGCGCCGTGTCCGCGGGGACGCTGACGCTGTCGCGCACGGCGGACGCGGCCCACGTCGCGTTGCGGCCCCGCTGCCGCGCGATGCTCTCCGCGAAGGCCACCGTGTCGTTCTCCACCTTGCGCGCCTGCTGCCGTCCCCCCACGTCCTCCACGTCCTCTCCCCCGGCCCCGGCCACCGGGTGCGCGGCGCCGATATGCGTGCCGGGCGCCATCGCCGCCAGGTTCGAGGCCAGGGTGATGAAGACGCCCGCGCTCCCGGCGCGAGCCCCCGAGGGACCCACCCACACGAGCACCGGCACGGACGCGCCCAGGAAGGCGCGCACGATGACTCGCGTCGCGTCCAACGAACCGCCAGGCGTGTCGAGCCGGACCAGCAGCGCCGAGGCCCCCAGGTCCTCCGCGCGCCGGACGCAGTCCGCCAGATAGGCGCCGGAGCCGCTGTCCACCACGCCCTCCAGCTCGCAGCGGGCCACGACGGGGGGCGCGACGGAGGGCTCGGCGGCGCGCGGAGGTGTCGCCACCAGCGCCGTCATCGACAGCAGGGCCCAGGCCGCGGCGAGGAGGCGAGCGTGGCGTCGCGGGGCCATGTCACACCCCCGTGAGTCCCGGGAGGGACGTGGGGACGAGCCCCCGGGCGGGAAGCGGGCGCGACGTGGCCAGGGCGTCGAGCAGCCGCAGGTGGTCCAGCAACAGCCGGGGCATGAGGAACTGCTGCCGCACGTTCTCCCGCCCGCGCTCACCGAGCAGCCTCGCCTCCTCGGGCATTCGCAGCAGGCGCAGCAGGGCCTCCGCGCACTCCTCCACGGTGTCCACGAGCACGCCGCCGATGCCGTCCGGCAGCTGCAACGGGATTCCTCCCGCGCGGCCTCCGACGACGGGCGTGCCCTTCCAGAGCGCCTCGGAGACCACGAGGCCGAAGCCCTCGCGCAGCGACTTCTGTACGACGACGTCGGAGAGGGCCTGGAGCGCGTTGACCTCGATGTTCCCCACGCCGACGAGGTTGGTGAGGACGTGGATGAGGCCGTCGTGGGCGGTGGCCTCGCGCACCTCCTCGTAGACGCTCCAGCCCTCCGGGTCGTCGAAGGCGAGCGAGCCGACGAGGGCCAGCTGCAGGTCGGGGATGTGGGGCCGCACGCGCTGGTAGGCGTGGACGACGCCCATGGGGTCCTTCCACCGGTCGAAGCGGCCCACCTGACAGACGAGGGGCCGGTGGGTGCGGACGCCGACCCACTCCAGCACGTCCCGCGCGAGCTGTCGGGGCAGGGGATGGTTCTTGGGACTGAGCGGGTCGATGGCGGGCGCGTGGACGCGCACCTCGCGGATGGGCAGCGACGGAGGGATGAACTCCGGCAGGGTGAAGATGGCCGCGTCGTACTCGCGCAGGTACGGGGCCAGGAACTCCCAGTAGCTGGGGTTGGGATGGGACGTGTCGATGTGGCAGCGCCATATCCAGCGCGCGTCGCGCAGGCCGCTGACGGCCGCGAGGATGGCGGGCTGCGGGTCGTGGACGAAGATGAAGTCGTAGTCCTCGGAGTCGGACACCAACCGGCGCGCGTTGAGCTGCGCGTTGGCCAGGTAGATGGCCTTCTCGGACTCCGTCAGCGCTCCGGGCGCGCCCTGGAGGCCGTTGTGCACGCGCTTGGTGACCTGGAAGAAGCTCTCGTCGCCGTGGATGAGCTTCCAGTCCGTCGCGATGCCCACGTCGTTGTAGAGCGGCACCAGGGAGCGGAGGACCTCCGAGACCCCACCCCCATATGGCGTGGCGTTGATGTGCATGCAGCGCGCGCCGCGCAGCCGCTCCGCGAGGTGGAGCAGCTCGTCGAGCTGCGCATCGGGAGCCACGCCCCGATACATGGCGAGCGACTGCTTGCCGACGTCCACGACATCCAACATGGCCCCGGGCTCCTCCCTGCGACGGGTGTTCCCAGGGCAACGGTGCTCACGCCCGAGGTGGGCTTCCCGCTCGGAGGCTCGCGCGTCCGGGGGCGGAGGCCCCGGCGGAGCGCCCGCGCGCCGGGCCGCCCTCCGACTGGTGGGGAAGGAGACATGTCCCCACCTTGGAGCGCGAGGCGTGTGTCACCGGGCCTCGCCCAGACCTCGAAGGGGAGGATTCATGCGTCGCGTCGTGCTCGTCGTCCTGGCTCTCGCGGTCGTCCCGTTGGCGTGCAAGACCACGCAACCGCCGGGGGCGGAGGAGCAGGAACCCCTCCAGGGCCCCGACCAGGTCCGGGAGCCCGTCCAGACCGTGCCGGACGAACCCCCGGGGCCCGCCACGCCGCTGCCCGCGCTGCCCGACGCGGGAACGCCCGACGGACAGTCGTAGCGCCGTCCGTCACATGCTGAAGATCTGCGACCGGGCCGCCTCGGCGATGGCGACGACGGCGGGGTGCCGCAGGCGCCGCTCGACGGTGATGGCGTAGAAGCACGTCTCGATTTCGTCGGTGCGGCCGATGACGGAGCAGTTGAACTGCCGCTCCATCTGCGACTCGATGACGGAGGGCATGGCGAAGACGCCGTGCCCGCTCTGCCCGAAGGCCTGCAGGAGCGCGCTGTCGTCGAAGTCGCCGGCGATGAGCGGACGCAGCCGCTGGCGCTCGAACCACAGGTCCAGCGAGCGGCGCACCGAGGACTCGTCCGACGGCAGCAGCACGGGCGCGCCGTCCAGCGAGCGCGGGAAGTCCTTCTTGAGGTGGCGCAGGTTCTCCGCCGCGAAGAAGGACACGCCGCACTTGCCCAGCAGGTGGTTGAAGGAGCGGACGCTGACCGGCTCGGAGCTGGGCGCGTCCGCGAGCACCACGTCCAATTCGTGCAGCGCCAGCGACGCGAGCAGCTGCGGCAGCGGCCCCTCGCGGCAGATGATGCGCAAGGACGGCCCCGCCTCCAGCGCGGGCTTGAGCAACTGTTCGGCCACCAGCTTCGGGATGACGTCGAGGATGCCCACGTTCAGCCGCAGCTGCTGGCCCGTGGGCATGCCCGCCACCACGTTCTTCAGCTCGTTGCCCATGCGGAAGATTTCGTCCGCGTAGCGCATGACGGTGCGGCCCACGTCCGTGAGCACCAGCTTGCGCCCCTGCCGCTCGAAGAGCTTGTGGCCCAGCGACTCCTCCAGCAGCTTCAACTGGCTGCTGATGGTGGGCTGCGCCAGGTGCAGCTCCTCGCCCGCCTTGGCGATGCTGCCCGCTCGCGCAACCGTCCAGAAATACAGGAGGTGGTGGTAGTTCAGCCAGCTCATAATCATCGAGATTATCGAACTATCGTGTTCAAACTACCTAATTTTTTAATGAATGGGGGTGGCTTATCTCTCTGGGTGTCCGCGAGCGGTGGTCAGGTCAGTCGCGGTGATTTGGAGGAGGTCCATGGAAGCCGTCTCGATGAACGTGTCCTGTGAGTCCCCTGAGCTTGAGGTGCCGGGCGAGGTGGTGGAGGCACGAGTGCGAGAGCACCTGGAGCTGGTGCAGCGGCTGGCGTGGAAATACCGCTGGACCGGGCTGTCGCTGGACGAACTGGTGGCCGAGGGCAACGTGGGGCTGATGGAGGCCGCGGGGCGCTTCGAGGAGCGCGGGGTGCCGTTCGCGGTGTACGCCAGCCAGTGGATCCGCGCGCGCATCCGGGCGTACGTGGGCCGCAACTGGAGCATGGGCGGCGGGCGGGCGCCCTGGGTGGTGTTCCAGCTGCGGCGCGAGCGGGCGCGGCTCGAGGCCCGGTGGGGCGAGGGCCATCCAGAGGTGGAGCGCCGGCTGGCGGAGTCGCTGGGCAAGCGGGAGGAGGACGTGACGCGCGCGACGGAGTCGCTGGCCCGGGACCTCTCGCTGGACGCGCCGGTGACGCCGGACGGCGAGGTCACGCGGCTGGAGGGGCTGGAGTCCTCGGACCTGAACCAGGAGGACCTGGTGGAGAAGGCGGAGTGGGTGGCCCGGCTGCGGGCGAGCGTGGAGGCGGCCTGGCCGGAGCTGGACGCGCGCGAGCGGGCGCTCGTCCAGGAGCGGATGCTGGTGGAGGAGGGCGTGAGCGCGGAGCTGCTGGCCCGCCGCTTCGGCGTGACGGCGGTGCGCATCCGGCAGATCGAGCAGGGCCTGCGCGCGAAGCTCAAGCGCCGGCTCACCGCCGGTCTGACGACCTGGGACGCGGAGGCGATGCCTCGGGCGGCGTGATGCGAGCAGGACGGGGGGAGAAAAGCGTGCTTGACGGCCCGGGGACGGGCCCGATATTAGAGCGCGGCTTCTCGCGGTGACCCGTACGCCCAGGTAGCTCAGTCGGTAGAGCAGGGGACTGAAAATCCCCGTGTCGGTGGTTCGATTCCGCCCCTGGGCACAGCGATGCAAGGTTCGAAAGGCCCCGGACTCCAAGTCCGGGGCCTTTTGCTTTGGGCCGCCCGCGTCCGTCCTCCACGCGACGACCTGCCCCCGCGGCGAGCGGACGGGCTCGCTCGAACCGGGATGCACTCCGCGCCCGGAGCGGGGTAGACAGGGGCTCCGGAGGAGTGGACCGAGATGGACGCGAATGCAGTGGCGGAGCTGGAGAAGGCGGGCGTGAAGGTGGGGGCTCCGGAGCGGCTGTTCGTCGCCGCGGAGTGGCGCGATGACAAGCACCTCCTCCCGGTGGGCGAGCGCGCCCTGGTGCGCGACGGCGAGCTGACCGCCCACGTCACCCTCCAGCCCATCTCCAAGCTGTGGACGGGGAGCGCGAAGCCCCCGAGCTTCTCCCCCGCGCCGCCGCCCGAGTACCACCCGTTCTTCATCCTCATCGAGGCCACGGCCGCCGGCTACTGCCGCGCCGTGCGCAACACGGAGACGGACCAGGAGTTCGAACGGCTCTACCGCCACCTGCTGCGCCGGCCCGACGGCACGGACCGCAACCCCCTCTTCTCGTACCTGCAGGGCGCCGCCCGCCTCTACATGTCCCTGCGCGACGTCAGCCAGGCGGAGTTCGAGGCCGTCGTCGGTCGCCTCCACCAGTCGGCGAAGCACCACTCGACCCACGTCGGGAGCATCAACTACTTCCAGGACGTGCTGCGCGGCGTGCTCGGCGCCTGAGCCGGGGACGCCCTTCCAGGTAGGCGGCCCGCTGGCGAACTGGAATATCGTGCTCCATCGCCCGTTCGCGGGCGTCTTTCCTCACCTCAGGAGCACGGATGTTCCGTCAGACACTCCTCTGGACGTCCTGCGCGGCGCTGCTGGTGGCCCCGGCCGCTGGCGCGCAGGCCCAGCCGAAGGCCGCCACCAAGGCCGCCGCCACCGCATCGTCCAAGCTCGGCGCCAAGGTCGAGAGCCGGACCTTCAAGAACGGGCTCAAGGTCATCGTCTGGCCCGACCACGACATCCCCAACGTCGCGCTCTACAACTGGTTCCGCGTGGGCAGCCGGAACGAGTACCCCGGCATCACCGGCCTGTCGCACTTCTTCGAGCACATGATGTTCAACGGCGCGAAGAAGTTCGGCGCCGGTGAGTTCGACCGGGTGATGGAGGCCAACGGCGGCTCCAACAACGCGTTCACGTCCGAGGACGTCACCGTCTACATGGACTGGTTCCCGCGCTCCGCGCTGGACGTCATCTTCCAGCTCGAGGCGGACCGGCTCCAGTTCCTCTCCTTCGACCCCAAGGTCATCGAGTCCGAGCGCGGCGTCGTCTACTCGGAGCGCCGCTCCAGCGTGGACAACAACAACATGGGCTCGCTCGCCGAACAGGTGCAGGCCACCGCGTTCGTCGCGCACCCGTACCAGTTCCCCGTCATCGGCTGGCCGTCGGACATCGAGTCGTGGCGCATGGAGGACCTCCAGCGCTACTTCAAGACGTACTACGCCCCCAACAACGCCACGCTGGTGGTCGTGGGCGCCGTCACGCCGGCGGAGGTCTTCGCGCTGGTGGAGAAGTACCTGGAGCCCATCCCCTCGCAGCCCGCCCCGGAGCCCGTCCGCACCCAGGAGCCCGTGCAGCAGGGTGAGCGCCGCGTGGTGGTGAAGAAGGTCTCCCAGTCCCCGCTGCTCCAGCTGGCCTACCACGGCATCTCCGCCAACGACGCCGACGCGGAGGCGCTCACGCTGCTGCTCAGCGTGCTGGGCGAAGGGGATTCCTCGCGCCTCCACCGCCGCCTCGTCGAGGAGGAGCGCGTGGCCCTGCGCGCGACGACGATGTACTCCGGCGGTTTCGACCCGTCCCTCGTCTGGGTGACCGCGGACCTGCCGCCGGGAGGCGACCTGGCCCGCGTCGAGGCGCTGCTCACCGAGGAGCTGGCCCGCGTGGCGAAGGACGGCATCACCGACGCGGAGCTCACCAAGGCACGCAACATCACCCTCGCCGACTTCTGGCGCTCGCTGGAGACCAACAACGGCCGCGGCTACGCGCTGGGCGCCACGGAGACCTTCCGCGGGGACTTCCGCAAGCTCTTCGACGCGCCGGCTCGCTACGAGCGCGTCACCCGCGAGGACGTGCGCAGGGTCGCCGCCCGCATCTTCGCCACCGAGCGGCGCACCGTCGGCTGGCTCGTCCCCGGTGAGGCCCCGGCCGCCACCCCCGCCGCCCACAAGGAGGCCACGCGATGATTGCTCCCCCCACCTGGAAGACGGTGCTCGCCGCCGTGCTGTTCTCGTCCGCCTCCGCCTCCGCGGCGGAGCAGCCGGCGCTCAAGCCCGCGACGGTGAAGCCCTCGGGGCGCCAGGGCGTCACGCTCCCCAAGGCCACCACGCTCACCCTGAAGAACGGCGCGAAGCTCATCCTCGTGGAGCGCCGCGACGTGCCGCTCGTCTCGTTCAGCGCGTGGCTGCGCGGCGGCGCGCTCGCGGACCCCGCGGGCAAGGAGGGCTTGTCCGCGCTCACCGGCGAATTGCTCCAGAAGGGCGCCGGCGCGCGCGACGCGCGCCAGTTCGCCGAGGCGGTGGATGGCGTGGGCGGCAGGCTGGAGGTCCACTCCGGTCTGGAGGCGCTCACCATCGCCGGCCAGTTCATGTCCAAGGACAGCGCGCTCATGGTGGAGCTGCTGTCGGACATGCTCCTGCGCCCGCGCTTCACCCAGGAGGAGCTGGAGAAGACGCGCGCGCGCATGACGTCCGAAATCACCGCCGCCAAGGACGGTGACCCGCGCGCGCTCGTCGGCACCTACTTCGACGCGTTCCACTTCGCCGGTCACCCCTACGGCACCGCCGTCGACGGCACGGAGGCGTCGCTGCCGGGCATCGGCCGCGAGGACGTGCTCGCGTACACGAAGAACCAGCTCGGCGCGGACCGCCTCATCCTCTCCGTCGTGGGTGACTTCGACGCCAAGGCGCTCGGGGCGAAGCTGCAGAAGGCGCTCGGCGACATGCCGAAGGCCGCCAGCCCCGCGCCGCAGGTGGCCGCCACCACCGTGAGCAAGGGCCGGCGCGTCCTGCTCGTGGACAAGCCGGACGCCACCCAGACGTACTTCCTCATCGGCAACACCTCCATCGCCCGCAACGACCCGGACCGCGTCGCCGCCAACCTCGCGGGGACGGTGCTCGGTGGGCGCTTCACGTCGCTGCTCAACACGGAGCTGCGCGTGAAGTCCGGCCTCACCTACGGCGCCCGCTCCTACTTCTCGCCGGAGTCCCAGCCGGGCGCCTTCGTCATCTCCTCCTTCACCCAGACGGAGAAGACGGACAAGGCCATCGACATGGCGCTGGAGGTGTATGCGCGCTACCGGCAGACGGGCCTGGACGACGCCACGCTGGAGTCCGCCAAGGCGTATGTCCTGGGCCAGTTCCCGCCCCGCCTGGAGACGGGCCAGCAGGTGGCGGACAAGCTGTCCGAGCTCGCCTTCTACGGCCTGGACTCCCGCGACGTGGATGGCTTCGCCGCCGCCGTCGACGCCACCACCCGTCAGGCCGTGGGCACCGTCATCCAGCGCGTGCTGCCCCCGTCCGAGGACCTCACCTTCGTCCTCATCGGCAAGGCGTCCGCCATCCGGGAGATGGCTCGCAAGTACGGCACCGTCACGGAGATGAAGATCTCCGACAAGCGCTTCGCCCCCGCGCAGCGCTGACGCCCGCGCCGTCGCGCGTGGGTCCCGACAGGCCTCGACCCCCTGTCGGGACCGCCCGGCGCAATGCCTTGCATCCCACGGCTCCGGCCGGCGGCCAGCGCCTCTCGCGCGGACGCTGACCGGCCGCGTCAGGCGGGTGGGCATTCCCTTTCAATCACGACCAACGACCCGGGAGGGGCGCTCCATGCGTATGCAAGCGTGGCGCGACGCCTCGGGCTGCGTGTCTGTCTCCAAGGGTGGCCCTCTGGCCTACCTCCCGGGGGATGTCAGGGCCATCGGATAGGGTTTCCCGCCCTTTTCCATTGATGGGGGAATGAATGAATTTGCGGAAGTGGTCCGTCCTCGTTGGGTCGACGTGTGCGATGGCATTGGTGGGGTGTTCCGAGCCCTCGCAAGGCGTGCGGGAGTTCGCGGGCAGTCCTTCGCAGGGAGGGCCTCGTTCGGAGGCGCCCGGCGATGGCACCTGGATGGGGGAGTCGCTGGGGGAGGGGTGTTCCGATGGCGGGACGCCCGGGGACGCGGGCACTCCGAGCGACGTGGTGCTGGTGACGAACACCACGCGCTTCTACACGGCGGTGGGCACCGCCGAGCGGGTCGAGGACCAGTCGGCGAACCCGCCTGAAATCTATGTCCCGCAGGGCTCGACGTTCAGCCTGCTGCTCGGCTCCGCGGCGCCGGGCGGATGGCGGTTCACGGGCGTGCCCTCCGGTCCGTACTACCTGCGCGTGGGGACGACGTACTACGTCACGGACGAGCGCCACGTGGAGGTGGGCACCAACCGGCTTGGGCGCCCGGACACCGTCTTCACGGAGCACTTCTCCACGCCGCTCCAGCTCAACCTGGTGAACATGGCGCCGTGGACGAACTGGTCGAGCGCGACCCTGCCCGGCTCCAGCCTCCAGCTCGCGTCCGCGCAGGTGGACCTGTACGGCGCCGTCAACCTCTTCGACTACATCCCGGACGGCGAGACGCGCCTGCTCACCACGGCCGCCGACTTCTTCGCCACGACGGACAGGATGCCCGTGTTCGAGGCGAACAAGGGTGACAGGCTCTACATCTCCCAGAACAGCCAGTACACGGCGGGCACGGCGCCGGATGGCACGCAGCTGGGCTACACCACCGTGGACCGCTCGGTGGAGGTGGGCGCCTTCGACTTCGTCACGGACGGCGTCACGCCGCTGCCGCTGTCGGGCGTGATGCAGCCGGTGCGCCGCACGGAGTTCCCGCTCGAGTGGCGCCTGCCGGCCTACACCCGACTGATGACGGACGCGCACCCGCTGGCGACCCCGTCCCTGCCCGTCTTCTATGTCTTCCCCGCCGCCCACGGCACGAGCGATGGCTGGATTGGCTATTCGGGTGAGCTGCTCACGATGCTGATGCCGCGCGGCGCGTCGTTCGACTACACGCACCGGTTGCAGTTCGGCAATCCGTTCCCGTCGAGCTGGGGCGTGGTGGGCCAGGGCTCCTATTCGATGCGCGCCCTGGAGACGGTGCCGGACGGCTCCGGCCGGCGTGTCTACGTGCAGGGCAGCATCGCGAAGATCGACGAGTTCAACAACCTCATCGCGAGCCCGGTCGAGCCGACGGTGTCTCCGCCGCGGGCGCTGGCCATCGACGGCGTGCCCGCGAGCACGCAGCGCCAGGTGGGCTCCGCCAACCCGGTCATCTCCTGGCTGCCTCCCGCGATGGGCACGGTGAACGCCTACCGCGTGGCCTTCTATCGCCTGGACCCCGGCGCGACGACCCCGGTCTTCGCCAGCGCCATCTACCTGTCGGGCTCGGCCACCCAGGTGCGCCTGCCTCCCGGCATGTTGTCGCCCGCCAGCATCTACTACGTGCGCGTGAGCGCCTACGACGCTCCCCACTATGACGTCGAGCGCGACCCGGTCCACACCCGGGAGCGACTGCCCACCAACAGCGCGGATGCGTTCAGCTCGCTCTTCACCACGCCGTGACGTGGGCCTCGTCCCGGATGCCGGCGGCCTCGTGAGGCCGCGCTGGCGTCCGCGGTGAGGTCTTCTGGGCCCGCTACTTCGCCTGCTCGGCGCGGTGGCGGGCCTGGCATTTCTGGTACCGCGCGTCGACCGAGCGCGCGAACCACGCCGTGGTGCGCTCGCCCTTCAGCTTGGGGCTCTCCAACGTCACCTGTGGGAGCTGCGCGTAGGCGGGAGACTCGCCCGTCTCGTTCGCGTAGACGCGCTTCACCGCGCGGAACGTGTCGGTGGTCTCGAAGCCCTCTTCCTTCTCCTTGCCGACGTCGCGGCGCACCTGGCGTTCGCTCAGCTCCGGCGCGTGGCGCTGACGGAAGACGAGCAGGGCCTTCAGGGACTTGCTGTCCTCGCTCCGGGGCTCGCCGTTCTTGTCGTAGAGCTGGAGGTCCCCATCCAGCACCAGCGGCAGGCGCGTGAGCTGGCTTACCTGGGCCTGGAGCGCGGCGTTGCGCGAGGCATAGACGCCCGCGTTGTAGTCCGCGAAGCGGAAGAGCGGCTGGGGATAGGCGGCCTCGAAGCCCAGCAGCCGCGACGTGCCGAAGCGCACGCCCCCCTCGCGCGTGTAAAGGGCCTCGCGCACCTTCACCGGGTCGGCGTCCTCGCCTTCCTTCTCCAGGGCGTAGCGGACGCTCACCTGCATGGAGCCCGCCGTGGTGACGGGGTTCAGGTCCGCCAGGCTCCGCGAGGAGAAGAGGGTGCTGGCCAGGTCCATCGTCGCGAAGGTCGCCGGGTACGCCCGCTCGTAGTACGCGAGCATGTCGCGGAAGAGTCGGTCGAGGTCTCGCTCCGTGCGCAGTGTCTTCAAGCGCTCATCGAAGGTCCGCTTGTGGCCGGGGGCCTTGCCCGCGAGCACGGACGCCAGCGCCTTGCGACCCAGGGGCCCCAGGGTGTTCGCGTGCTCCTCCAGCCGCGCGCGCACGAGGCGCGGGAGGCCGGGCACCGCCGGGTCGGCGTGGAAGCCGGACTCCTGTTCGATGATGGCCAGCACCGAGCACACCGCCACGGGCGAGGCCGGGACGTCCTCCGCCTCCAACGCGGCCAGCACGTCCCTGGCCCAGCCCTCGCGCTCCTTCACGTGCGACGGGATGAGCCGCGTCACCTGGGCGACGGAGAGGCGAGGGGGCGGTGGCACCACGGGCTCGGGTGCGCCGCGCGGCGCGCACGCGGTGAGCAGCGCCGCGAAGGCCCACGCCACGCGCCACCCACCGCGCCGCCGCGCCCCGCTCCGCTTCGGGCCTCCGTCCTCCATCCGCTCGCCTCCAGGCGCACGAGGTGCCGTCGACGTCGTGCGATGCAACCACCGGCGCGGCGGTTTGCTCCCGTCGCTCCCGGTGTCCCTGGACGGCCGCGCGAGCGGCTCATTCAGTGACGCGGCCCGTTATGCCACAGCGCGGCAGGTCGTGAAGGGGGCGAGCGAGCCCATGCATCAACGGCGGATCCTCACATCGCGCGCGACGGTGCGCCCCCCCATCAACACGAAGCCCGCGCGCACCGGGGTCCCCTGCTGGAGCTGGCGCAATGACACACGCCGTCCCTGGCGCACGCCGTGACTGCGCTCGTCCAGCGTGAGCACGTACTCACCGCCCTCGCTGTCCCTCACCGTGATGGCATCGCGTCCCACGCGCGTCACCCGGCCACTGACCGAGCTCGAGGCGATGACCACGTTCGACAGCGCGCGGCTCGTCGCGTCCTCTGGCCTCGCGGCCTGCGCCGCCTTCGCCGCGGCTTCGTGCCAGGCCTCGTCGTCCCGGGCCTGCACCGCCTCCGTGCCGATCATCACCCGGCCAGGCGCCCCCGCTTGTCGCTCCGGGGTACCCACTGAGGCGGTGCCGCCCTGGGCCTGGGTGCCTCCAGCGCCGACATTCCCCGCCGTGGTTCCTCCCGGCGTCGCCACGCCGCCCTGAGCGCGCCCAGCGCCAGCATTCCCCGCCGCGCTTCCTCCCGGCGTCGCCGCGCCGCCCTGGGCCTGCGCGCGTCCAGCGCCAGCCCCTCGCGTCGTGGAGCCGCTGGACGTCGCCGCGCCGTTCCGGGCATCCGTCGCGGCGGTATCGCGCGGGAGACGCTCGGACGCGCCCCCCGCATCGGTTCGAGGCGAGACGCCACCGCCCCCCGTCCCGCCTTCATTCGCGATGTCGCCCGCCCCCCGAGGCGCGGACGCGGACTGTCCACCGCTCACCTCTCCCGCGCGCGCGGTGGCGCGGGCTTCACGCTCGTCGCACCCGGACATCCACGCGCACAGTCCCAACATTCCCACCCACGCCCATCGCCTTCCCATCCACTCACCTCGTGTTCCCGGTTGGAGCCGCGTGCACAGGGGCCTGTGCAAGTCGCGTGCGCTCATGGGGCGCCGCGCGGCATGCCGGTGGCGAGGGGCTGCCCCGGGACTGTCCGTCCGGGGAGCAGGCGGGCTTCAGGCCGCGAGCGCGCGCGACACGGCGCGGACGTGGGAGCGCACCAGCTCCCTCGAGGCCAACAGCTCCGTGGCGTCCGTCGGCGTGTAGCCCAGGCACAGCACCACGTCGTCCTCGGGCGCCGCGCGCACGCCGAGCCGCGCGTAGTCGAGCGTGCGCGGCACGGGCTCGCCCTCGACGTCGCGACTGAAGCGCCCGAAGACCGCCGCCCGCTTGTCCCTCCGGGGCGCCGTCTCCTTCAGCGCGAACAGGCGCCGCACCGTCGCGAGCACCTCCGGGCGCGCCATCATCTCCTCCGGACGGGCGGGACCTCCCAGCTCCCACTCCAGCAACCGCAGGCACGCACGCACGAACTCCACGTCGGTGATGACCAGCCCGTACAGGTACCAGTCCGCGCAGGCCACCTGCACCAGCCTCGCCTGCGCGTCCGTGAGCCACCCGAACGACGGACAGGTGAAGGTCTCGCACACGGACGCGCGATAGACGCCGCAGTCACGCAGGTCCACGCCGCCCGTCACCTTGGGGTGACCCATGCACCCCACCTGCTTGCCCTGGTAGTCGATGAACCCCAGCAGCGGGCACACGCGCACCGCGGGGAACATGGGCGAGGCGCGACGCCCTGCGAGAATCTCCTGGGCCGCCTTCCCCCACGACTCCGCGTCCAGCGGCGTGTGCCGCAGCCGCTCCGTCTGCGCGGCGAGCTGCTCCGTGAGCGCCTCGCGCGAATGGTCCTGGAAGTTGTAGAGGCCGCAGCAGGCGCCACACGAAGCGCCTCCACCGGGCTGACACAGGTGGAAGGAAACCGTCACGCCTCACATCTTACGTCCCCCAACGAATCGTGCAGCGGAAACGTAGCGAGTGGGCGGACGAGGGCGCGGTGTGTCCGGGAGCAGGCGTGCGGACGGTGGCGTCCGCCTCCGGCTCGCGTGAAGCGTTCAGAACCAGTCCGGCCGCATGCGGGCGTAGGAGTCCTCGCCGGTGCGGCACAGCTGGAGCAGCAGCGGGACGCGGGGCACCTCCACGGCGAACCAGTACTGCGCGGTCGCCAGCTTGCCCTCGTAGAAGTCGCGGTCTCCGGCGCGCCCGCGGGCCAGGCCCTCCTTCGCGGCGGCGGCCTGCTCCAGCCAGCGCCAGGCGATGACGAGGATGCCGAACAGCTCCAGGAAGTCGGCGCTGTGGCGCAACATCAGCTCCACGTCCCCGGCGAGCGCCCGCGACGCGAGCCCCGTCACCACGTCCCCCACGTCGCGCAAGGTGGCCTCGAGCGTCTGGCCCCAGGACGGGTCGACGCCCGCGGCGCGCGCGCGCTCCAGCGTGGCGCCCACCTGCTGGGCGAACGCCGCCAGGGCCGCGCCACCGCCGGCCACCACC
This sequence comes from Myxococcus stipitatus, assembly GCF_021412625.1. Next base: position 60,391 of record NZ_JAKCFI010000014.1, read on the forward strand.
TTGCGGCCCAGCAGGTCGAGGCCCTGGATGCCGGTGGTGCCCTCGTGGATGCTGTTGAGCTTCTGGTCGCGCAGCCACGCCTCGGGGAGGTATTCGCTGGAGTAGCCGTAGCCCCCGTGGACCTGCACCGCGAGCGCGTTGGCCTCGAAGCCCCGCTCGGCGGGGAAGGACTTGGCCACGGGCGTCAGCAGGTCCACCAGCAGCGAGGCGCGCTGGCGCGTGTCCTCGTCTGGCGAGTGCGCGGCGAGGTCCGCCTGGTACGCGGTGGCGGCGAGCAGCGACAGGCCTCCCTCCACGATGGCCTTCTGCCGCAGCAGCATGCGGCGCACGTCCGCGTGCTCGATGATGGGCACCTGTGGACGCGAGGCGTCCTTCGTCGACGCGGGCCGGCCCTGGGGCCGCTCGCGCGCGTAGGCCACGGCCTCGTGGTACGCGACGGACGCGGTGGCCACGCCGTTGAGGCCCACCATGATGCGCGCCTCGTTCATCATCTGGAACATGCACGCCAGCCCGCGCCCGGGCGGCCCCACCAGCCAGCCCCGGCAGTCACCCGACTCGCCGTAGTTGAGCGCGAGGCTGGGGATGCCCTTCCAGCCAATCTTGTGGATGACGCCCGCCACCCGCACGTCGTTGTCCACCAGCGCGCCGCCCTCCCAGCGCCGCGTGGGCACCGCGAACAGGGAGATGCCCCGGGTGCCCGTCTCCAGCGCGTCGGTGCGCGCCAGCGTGAGGTGGACGACGTTCTCGGTGAAGTCCTGGTCCCCACCGCTGATGAAGATCTTCGACCCCTGGATGCGCCACGTCCCGTCCGGCGCGGGCGTGGCGCGCGTGCGCACGTCCGCCAGGCTGCTGCCGGCCTGGGGTTCGGTGAGGGCCATGGTGCCGGTCCACTCGCCCCGGTACAGCGGCGCCATGAACGCCTCCTTCACCTCCCGCGAGCCGAAGGCCTCCAGCAGGTGGGCCGCGCCGTGGGTCAGCCCCAGGTACGCGTACGCGCTGAGGTTGGCCGCCATGAGGTACGCGCTCGACAGCGCGTGCACGGTGAGCGGCAGCTGCTGGCCACCCACGTCGACGGGGCGGGTGGCGGTGAGCATGCCCAGCTCCACCAGCCGGGGGTACAGCTCGCGCATCAGCGGATGCACGCGGACGCGGCCGTTCTCGAAGACGGGGGGCTCCGCGTCCATCCGGCGATACGTCGGATAGAGCACCTCGCGCGCGAAGCGGCGCGTGCTGTCCAGCAGGAGCCCGAAGGTGTCGCGCGAGTGCTCGGAGAAGGCGGGCAGCGCGCAGAGCGCGGAGACGTCCAGCACCTCGTCGAGCTGGAAGTCCACGTCGCGATCCGACAGCAGGGGGTTGGGACGGGGCGCGTTCATGCGCCCGTGTTAGCAGCCTCGCTACCAGGAGGCGATGGCCTCCTCGAGGTCGAGCTCGTCCTCTTCCTGGGCGTGCGTCGAGGACACCTGGGACTTCGTTCCGCACTGCGAACCGCGCCGTCCCTCCGACCCGTGGGGCGCCAGCTGTCTCCGGCCCGAGGCCCGTGCCGCGCAGGTGCCCGCGAGGCTCCGGTCCACGCCCGTCACGCCGCGGCGCGGCGACCGCGCCGGGGACTGTCGCTCGTTCAGGTCCCCATCCCGGGTCGAAGTGGGTGTTCTACACATGACAATCGTCCCCTCCTTGAGAGGCACACGTCCCGACGAGGACGTCCAGGGGCTGAAATTGGGGTCGGACCTTCGTCCATGCCAGGTGGGAGCGGCCGCGCCCGTTGGCTTCGTCCCGGGGACAACGGATGCGGCGAGGGACTGTCTGCTCGGCTGCCCTGACCTTCACGCTCGGCGTCTCACGGATGGGGAGTGCGCGCGACCGCTCGCGGAGGCTTCACGACCGCTCATCCATCGCGAGTCCCAGGCGCGCGTCCACCCGTCGATAGTCGGGACATGCGACGCGACGTGCTGTGCATCCTCCTGGCCGCGGCCGTGTGGGTTCCGACACTCCAGTTCTGGTTCCGTCCCACGCAGCCGCGTGAGCTGGCGCCCGCGCTCGCCGCGCGTCAGCGCGAACTGGCGCTGCGAGACGACCACCCGGAGTCCGAGCGGATGCGCCGGCTCAACCCCGAGTGGGACCTGATGACGCGCACCTTCTCCGCGCTCGCCTTCGCCAACCTGGCGCTGCGCGAGCCGGAGCGGAAGGCCGCGCACCTGGAGGTCGTCGACGCCCTCATCGCCCGCACGCTCCTCGACGAGCAGGCGCGCGGCGACGTGTTCCTCCTCCCCTACGTCCACGCCGGTGTGTTCCAGGACCCGGTGGGACGCAGCCTCTTCGTCGATGGCGAGCTGGCGCTGATGCTCGCCGCGCGTCAGCGGGTGGAGCCTGTCGCGCGGTGGGCGCCGCTGCTGCGCGAGCGCGTGGACCGCGTGGCGGGGCAGCTCGAGCGCGCGCCGCTGCTGCTGGCGGAGAGCTACCCGGACGAGGGTTGGACGTTCTGCAACACGGTGGCGTTGGCCGCGCTCGCGCTGTCCGACGCGGTGGATGGGCGCGACCACGGGGAGCTGCGCCGCCGCTGGGTGGCCTCCGCCCGCGCGAACCTGGTGGACGCGGGCACCGGGCTGCTCGCCTCCAGCTTCACCTGGCGGGGCAGGGTCCTGGACGGACCCGAGGGCTCCACGCTGTGGCTGTCGGCGCACATGCTCCAGCTCGTCGACGCGGACTTCGCGCGGGAGCAGTACCAGCGCGCCCGCGCGGAGTTGGTGGGCGAGCTGTGGGGGTTCGCCTGGGCCGGGGAGTGGCCCCGGTCGACCGCCGCGCGCGTGGACATCGACTCCGGGCCGACCATCCCCCTGGTGAACGCGAACGCGGGCTCGAGCGGGCTGGCGCTGGTGGGCGCCGCCGCGTTCGGGGACGAGGCCTTGCTGAAGGGGTTGGTGACGAGCCTGCGCTTCGCCGCCTTCCCCAGCCGCGACGATTCGGGGCTGCGCTTCGCCGCGGGCAATGCGCTCGCGGACGCCGTGCTCCTCTACTCACTGGTCCAGGGGCCACTCTGGACGCTCGCCGCGCCGCCGCGCGGACTGGAGGTCCGTCAATGAGGTTCATCCGCTGGTTCCGCTCGCCCATGGTGGCGCGCGCGCTGCTGCTCGTCGCCACGTTCGGAGTGCTGCACCTGCTGGGAGGGCGCCAGTATGTCGGCGTGCTGTCCGGGACGATGGACGGCGGGATGGCCGCCATGCTGTTCGGCGTCGCCTACGCGCTGAGCTGGTTCGGCGCGGTGCTGCTGGCGCCCATCCTGCTCCTGGCGGGGCTGGCGTCGGCCTCGCTGCGGCGCCGGCCGCCCACCCCGTCGCGCTGAAAGTCCACGCGGCGGCGCGGCGTTCTCGTCCATCATGCCGCCATGACCCGACCCCTGCTCGGCGCCGTGCTGCTGTCCGCCGCCTGCCTCGTCGTCGGCTGCGCCCATGCCCCCGCGCCCGTCCGCGCCCACCCGGAGGTGGACGCGCTCTTCGCGGACTACGACGGTCCGGACCGCCCCGGGGCGAGCGTCGTCGTCATCCACGAGGGCGCGGTGGTGTTGAGCCGGGCCTATGGGCTCGCGGACCTGGGCGCGCGAACGCCCGCCACGCCCCAGAGCCGCTTCCGGCTCGCGTCGCTCACCAAGCAGTTCACCGCGATGGCCATCCTCCTCCTCGTGGAAGAGGGACGCTTGAGGCTGGAGGACCGCGTGGTGGACGTGCTGCCCGGCTTCCCTCCGTACCTGGGCGAGGTGCGCATCCAGCACCTGCTCCAGCACACTTCCGGCATCTGGGACTACGAGGACTTCGTGCCGGCGACACAGGTGGAGCAGGTGAAGGACCGCGACGTGCTCGGGTTGCTCGGGCGCGCGGACCGCACGTACTTCCCGCCGGGGAGCGCCGAGCGCTACAGCAACTCCGCCTACGCCGTGCTCGCGCTCGTCGTGGAGCAGGTCGGCGGCATGCCCTTCGCCCGCTTCCTGCGCGAGCGCGTCTTCACGCCCGCGGCCATGGAGGGCGCGGTGGCCCACGAGGAGGGTGTCTCCACGGTGGTCGGTCGCGCGTATGGCCATGCGAAGGGAGATGCCGGAGGTTTCGTCCCCCGGGACCAGAGCCCCACCAGCGCGGTGCTGGGGGATGGCGGCGTCTACGCGTCGGTGCTGGACCTGTCCGCGTGGGACGCCGCGCTGGACACCCACGCGCTGGTGTCGGCGCGAGCGCAGCGGCTGGCGTGGACGCCGGCGTCACTGCCCGACGGCACCTCGGGGCACTACGGCCTGGGCTGGTTCGTCGACGAGGACCAGGGACTCACGCGCCTGAGCCACCACGGTGAAACGTGTGGCTTCACCAACGCCATCGTGAAGTACCCGGAGCGGCGGCTGACCGTCGTCGTCCTGACCAACCGCGCGGGCGGCGCCCCCTGGACGCTGGCCCAGTCGGTGGCGGACCTGTGGCTGGGCGTCAGGGCCGGCGCGCGAGCGTGGCCCTTCGAGTCGATGCCCAACGCCCATTGAACTTCCGAGCGCGCGAGCTTCAGTGGCTCAGCCGCTCCACCAGCCAGACGCGCACATAGGCCCAATCCCGGCGCACGGTGGCGATGGACACTCCCAGCGCCGCCGCCGTCTCCGCCAGGCCCTGGCCCGCGAAGTAGCGCAGCTCCAGCAGGCGTGCGAGCCGAGGCTGGAAGGACTCCAGCTCCGTGAGCACCTCCTCCAGCTTCAACACCTCGATGTCCACGCGCGACAGCGACTCCACCTCCGCGTCGTGCAGGCTCACCCGCTCCCGCGCCCAGTCCCGCTGGAGCGCGCCGCGCAGCCGCACGCGATCCATCAACACCTGCCGCATGGCCTGGGCCGCCGCACCCAGGAAGTGACGCCGGTACTCCGGCCGCGTCCCGTCGCCGAACAGCCGCGTCCAGGCCGAGTCCACCAGCTCCGGAGGTTGTAGGGCTGTGTGGGTGTCATCGAGCGCCGCCGCGCGAGTCAGGGCGCGCAGCTCCTGGTACGCTGCCATCATCAACGCGTCCCTCGCACAGAGGTCCCCCCCACGCACGCCCTCCAGAAGGACCGTCATCTCCGCCGTGCTCATGATGCCCTCCACGTGTCCCCACGCCTCCCCAGGGAGTCGTCTCACGTCCTCAAGTTCTAAAACGGTTTGCCCTGAAATCCTTGAGTAGGGTGGGAACTACCCATCACGAGGAAACCTTCCGGGAGGGGGTGGCAACCCGGGAGTGTGTCCCACGAAGAGGGAGATGGGAGGGGGCTGCCAGGTGAGGCGCACATTGTCGGACCCGCCCGAGGCGGGCGGTATGGCGTCCGCTCTGGTGGGAGGCAGGAGGGGCCACGCGAGGCACGCGGAATGGCGTCCGCCGAGGGGCCGCGCGAGGCGCGTGGAATGGCGTCCGCGCTGGCGGGAGGAATGAGGGACCGGGCGCGGCGGGCGGTATGACGTCCACTCTGGCGGGACGGGAAGGTCCGAGGGGCCGCTTGAGGCGCGCGGCACGGAATCCGCTCTGATGGGAGCCGAAGGGCCGCTTGCTGCGCACGGAATGGCGTCCGCTCTGGCGGGAGCTGAGGGGCCGCTTGCGACGCGCCGTATTGAGTCCGCTCCGGGAGGCAGAGGGGCTGGGCCGCTCGGGGCGGGTGGCATGGTGTCCGCTCTGGCGGAAGGCACGAGGGGCCACTCGCGCAGTGGAGCCATCCGCGAGCCGTCGGGTTCCTCGCGTCTGGGCCAATCGATACATCGTTTTGATACATGCGCGCTGAAACATCACCGCGGCTCATACCCTCGACGCATGTCGTCATCGTGTGTCACGCGAAGTCTCCGCACTGCGTGGCGAGGACGGGTGACTCGACGGGAGAGGGCAGGCTGGCGGGGCGCGCTGGACCCTGTTTGCATTCGTGTCCGAGTTGGCCCGAGCATCGGCGCCATACATGGGTCTCTCCCGCGTTTGGTGTCGTGTGGCGTCGGTTTGTTTCGTCTCGGGTGTTTCAAGGCGCATGGGCGTGAGGGGATGGACGCGGCGGTGGGCGGCGGCGGGCTCCGCGCTCGTGCTGGCGCTGCTGTGCGCGTGGAGCTCCCCGGCGTGGGCGGAGGAGGCCGGAGTGGAGGCCCTCCGTGACTGGCGCTACCGCTGGGGGGACTCGCCCCTGGGCGCGGATGGGGTCCCCACGTGGGCGCGCGAGTCGGGAGACGGCGCGGGCTGGACACCCATGGTCGCGTTGCGCGAGCCGCCGGGGCGTGGCGACAACACGTTCCTGTGGGTGAGCATCCCGCTGCCGGAGGGCGCCTGGTTGGAGCCCGCGCTCCTGCTGGGCGCGGTGGCCAGCGCCCACGAGGTGTATCTCGACGGGCGGCGCATCGACGCGAGTGGGCAGCTGCGCCCGGGCAGGAGCGAGGTGGCGGAGAGCATGGGCTGGCACCTGGTGCCGCTCCCGCCGGGGGCGCCGGGCAAGCGGGTGCTGCTGCGAATCCAGGGCACCGGGTCGACGATTGGCGTGACGCGCGACGCGCGGGTGGGCGCGCGGCACGAGCTGCAGGCGTCGGCGACGCGCGAGGGGCTGGCGCCATTCGCCATGGGCGTCCTGCTGGGGGCCATCGCGGTGGTGGCGCTGGGGGGCGTGCTGCTGCGTCGTCAGGCGCGGATGCTCAGTGCGCTGGGGTTGTTCTCCGCGAGCTCGGGGGTATTGCTGCTGGGGGCCAGCGGGTTGTTCTCCGCGCTCTGGGGCGATGACGAGACGGGCACGCGGCTCACGCTCGTGGGCGCGTATGGGTTGCTGCCCGGCCTGGCGTGGTTCATCTCCAACAGCATCCTGGATGGCAGCCGGGCCTGGTTCCGCCGCTTCGCCATCGTCGTCTCCGTACCCACCGCCGTGCTGGCGGGATTCGCGGTGGTGGACGCGAGCACGGCGCTGCGGCTGCTGCAGCCCTTCTCCTTCTTCTCCATGCCCTGCCTGCTCTTCTGCGTCGGAGTGGCGGCGGTCGCGGCGTGGCGGGGCAACCCGGACGCGCGCATCTTCGTGGTGGGCCTGGTGGTGCTCACCGGCTCGCTGCTGCTGGGCATGTTGCCGATGCTCGGCCTGGTGGACTCCATGGACTCCTTCGTCCACTGGGGTTTCCTGGCGTTCACGCTGTCGCTGGTGGGCATCGTCGCGCGGCGCTCGTCGCAGGTGGTGAGCTCGCTGGCGCAGCACATGCGGCAGCTCGAGGCCCGGAGCAAGGACGTGCGGGAGCTGGCGGCGGGCATGGGCAGCGGCGCGGGGGAGCTGGCCACGGTGGTGCAGCAGCTGCGCACGTCGAGCGAGGCGCAGACGGCCGGCATCAGCCGTCAGGCCACGGCGCTCAAGGAGCTGGAGCAGACGGTGCAGGAGATTCGTCAGGGCTCCATGGTGACGGCGGACAAGGCGCGCATCCTCGCCAGCTCCGTGGTGGTGGCGGAGGAGGCGGGGCGCGACGGCGGCGCCGCCATCTCCCGCACGCTGAACAACCTGGAGGCCATCCGCACGGAGGTGTCGGAGATGGCCCGACGCATCCTCGCGTTGGACGCGCGCACCCGGGAGATCTCCGGCATCGTGGACACGGTGAAGGGACTGGCGGACCAGTCCAACATGCTCGCCGTGAACGCGGCCATCGAGGCGGCGCGCTCGGGGGAGCACGGCCGGGGCTTCGGCGTGGTGTCCCGCGAGGTGCGCAGCCTCGCGGACCAGTCCATCCTGGCGACCCAGCGCATCCGCGAGGTGCTCGACGGAGTGGGCGCGAGCATGCGCGAGGCCGCGAAGATGAGCGAACAGGGCGAGCAGCGGGTGAAGGTGAGCCTGGACGCGGTGCGCATGTCCGGCGCGCAGCTCCAGAAGCTCACCGGCATCATCAGCGAGACGAGCAGCAGCGTGCGGCAGATCTCCGCGGCGGTGGCGCAGCAGGACGCGGGCACGTCGCAGATCGCCGTGGCCATCCAGGACCTGTCCGGCCAGATGCAGCAGACGCTGCGCGTCGTCGAGGAGACGCAGAAGGTGACGCGCTCGGTGCAGACGCTCGCGGAGAGCATGTCGGGCGCGGCCCGCCGCTCGCTCGAGTCGGGGACGCTCGGCGCGTGAACACGGGTGGGGCCCGCATTTGCGCGATTCCCACGCGGGTGTGCTCGAATCTCCCAAGAATCCACGGGCGGATGTCCCTAGGGTCATGTCCTGGGAGTCCCGGGTCGAGGGAGTGGTCCGCATGCGCCGCATTCGTGTCATCGACAGTCACACCGGCGGAGAGCCCACGCGCGTCGTGACGGAGGGAGGCCCGGAGCTGGGCGAGGGCGACCTGGCGGCCCTTCGCGAGCGCTTCCGGGAGCGGTTCGACGCGTTCCGCAAGGCCATCGTCTGCGAGCCCCGTGGCTCCGACGTGATGGTGGGCGCGCTCCTGTGCCCGCCGGCCAACCCCTCGAGCGTGGCGGGCGTCATCTTCTTCAACAACGTGGGCTACCTGGGCATGTGTGGCCACGGCACTATCGGCGTGGTGAAGACGCTGGAGTACCTGGGCCGCGTCGGTCCCGGGGTGCACGCGCTGGACACGCCCGTGGGCGTGGTGAAGGCCACCCTGCATCCGGACGGGCGCGTCAGCATCGCCAACGTGCCCAGCTACCGGCTGGCGCACGACGTCCCGGTCTCCGTGCCCGGCCACGGCGAGGTGCGCGGCGACATCGCCTGGGGCGGCAACTGGTTCTTCCTCTCCCGCGCCCGGCACGTGGCCCTGGAGCTGGCCAACATCCCCGCGCTCACGGCGTACACCTCCGCCATCAAACAGGCGCTGGCGGACCAGCGCATCACCGGGGCCGGCGGCGCAGAGATCGACCACGTCGAGCTGTACTCGCCGTCCCCTTCGCCTGGGGCGAACGCGCGCAACTTCGTGCTGTGTCCGGGGCTCGCGTATGACCGCTCGCCCTGTGGCACGGGGACGAGCGCGAAGCTGGCCTGCCTCGCCGCCGACGGCGAACTGGCCGAGGGCGCGACCTGGGTGCAGGAGAGCATCATCGGCAGCCGCTTCGAGGGTCGCTATGTCCGCGACGGCGAGCGCATCCTCCCCACCATCACCGGCACGGCCTCGGTGAACGCGGAGAGCACGCTGCTCGTCGACCCGGCGGACCCGTTCGCGTGGGGCATCGGGTGAGGGCGGTCGACTGCGCCATCGTCGGTGGCGGCATCGTCGGGGCGGCGCTCGCGGATGCGCTCGCCTCGGCGGGCATGGCCGTCTCGCTCATCGATGCGCGCTCCATCGGCGCGGGCACCACCGCGTGCGGCATGGGCCACCTGGTGGCCATGGACGACAACGCGGCGGAGCTGGCGCTCACGTCGTGGTCCGTCTCCCTCTGGCGCGAGCTGGCGGCCGGGCTGCCTCGCGCCGTCGAGTACGACGCGTGCGGGACGCTGTGGCTCGCCGCCGACGCCGAGGAGATGGCCGCGGTCGACGCCAAGGCCGCCAACTACCGGGCCGCGGGTGTCCAGGTCGAGGTGCTCGATGCCGCCGCCCTCTACGAGGCCGAGCCCGCGCTGGCCCCGGGGCTGGTGGGCGCGCTGCGCGTCTCCGGCGACGCCGTGCTCTATCCGCCGCTCGCCGCCCGCACGTTCGCGCTGCGCGCCCAGGCCCACGGAGCACGCCTGATGCCCGGCGCCCCCGTCCGGGAGCTGCGGCCGGGCGCGGTCGTCCTCGCGAATGGCGACGTGGTGTCCGCGCGCCACGTCGTCCTCGCGGCGGGCGTGGCCAGCCCCTCGCTCTGTCCCGGGCTGCCCATCTCTCCTCGCAAGGGGCACCTGCTCATCACCGGGCGAGGCGCGCCCGTGGTGCATCACCAGCTCGTGGAGCTGGGCTACATCAAGAGCGCCCACGGCACCGAGGGCGCCTCCGTCGCGTTCAACGCCCAGCCGCGCGTCACCGGGCAGCTGTTGCTCGGCTCGTCGCGCCAGCCGGGCGTGGGGACTCGCGAGGTGGAGGCCGCCATCCTGGAGCGGATGCTCCGACGCGCCGCGGACTTCCTCCCGGGGCTCGATGGCTTGCAGGCCTTGCGCGTGTGGACCGGCCTGCGGCCCGCGACCCCGGACGGGCTCCCCCTGCTGGGTCCCCACCCGGAGAAGCCGTGGCTGTGGTTGGCCTGCGGGCACGAGGGCCTGGGCATCACCACCGCGACCGGGAGCGCCCGACTGCTGGCGGACCAGCTCCTCGGTCGTCCCTCCGCCATCGACGCGCGCCCCTATCTCCCCGAGCGCTTCCTCGGGCCCGCGACAGGGCAGGTGGCCCATGCGTGACATCTCCGGCGAGGTCCGCCCATGAGCGCGTCGAAGTCCACGCCGCCCGAGGTCGTCACCCTGCGCGTCAACGGCCGGGTCGTCACGGTCCCCGTGGGGACGACCGTGGCCGCGGCGCTCGGCGCCGAGGGTGTGCCCGTCAGCCGCGTCGACCTGGGCGGCCGTCCGCGCGGACCGGTGTGTGGAATGGGCGTGTGCTTCGAGTGTCGCGCCACCGTCGACGGCGTGCCCGACGTGTTGACCTGCCTCGCGCCGTGTCGCGAGGGCCAGGAGGTGGTGACCGATGCGTGAGGCGTGCGACCTCGTCGTCATCGGCGCCGGCCCGGGTGGGCTCGCCGCCGCGTCTATCGCGGCCGAGGCGGGCCTCTCCGTGCTCGTGCTCGACCAGCAGTCCCAGCCTGGAGGACAGGTGTGGCGGGGCGAGGCGCGCAAGCGGGAGAACCGGCTCGCGCGTCGCTGGCTGGACCGCTTCGCCGCCTCCGGCGCGAGGTTCCGCCCCGGCGCCCGCGTCGTCGCCGCGCCCGAGCCCGGGCTCCTCCTGGTCGAGGAGGGCTCCGCGTCCGTGGCCGTGCGGTATGGCCGCGCGGTGCTCGCCACCGGCGCTCGTGAGCGCTTCCTTCCCTTCCCGGGCTGGACGCTGCCGGGCGTGCTTGGCGTCAGCGGGCTCCAGGTGCTCGTGAAGGACGGGCTGCCGGTGCGTGGCAAGCGCGTGGTGCTCGCGGGGACGGGCCCCCTGCTGCTCGCCGCCGCCGCGACGCTCCAGCGCCATGGCGCCGAGGTCCTCTTCCTGGCCGAGCAGGCCCCCGCCGCGCGGCACTGGGGCTTCGCGCTCCAGCTCTGGCGTCACCCCGGCAAGCTGCTCCAGGGCGCGGCGCTCGCGGCCGGACTGGTGAGTGTTCCCACGTCCACGGACGCGTGGGTCCTGGCCGCCGAGGGCGAGGCGCGCGTCGAACGCGTCCGCCTGTCCGTGCGCGGCCACGAGGAGACCCTGTCGTGCGACTACCTGGGCGCGTCCTACGGACTCGTCCCCAACCTGGAGCTGGCGAAGCTGCTGGGCTGCGAGGTGGCCTCCGGCGCGGTCGTCGTCGACGAGCGGCTGGAGACGCGGGTGAAGGGCGTGCACGCGGTGGGCGAGCTGCTGGGCATCGGCGGTGTGGACCAGGCCCTCGTCACTGGGGAGCTGGTGGGCCACGTCGTCGCCGGCAAGCCCGTCTCCTCGGAGTTGGAGCGCGCCTGGCGCGCCGTCCGGACCTTCGCGGAGCTGCTGGCGCGACACGACGCGCCCCGCGACGAGCTGCGGCGCCTGGCGACTCCCCAGACACTGGTGTGCCGCTGCGAGGACGTGCCGCTCCAGGCGCTGGAGGGGTGCCGCGACCTGCGCGAGGCGCGTCTCTACGCGCGGCTGGGCATGGGGGCCTGCCAGGGTCGCACCTGCGGCGCGGCGGTGGAGACCCTCTTCGGCTGGTCGGGCGAGGACGTGCGTCCGCCCTGTCTGCCCGCGCGCATCGGCAGTCTGCGTCTTCCTTCTCCCTCACCTCATACGAGAGCGTCATGACCCTCTGGAATGGTGTCCTTCCCGCCATCACCACCCCCTTCAACGCGGACCTGTCCGTGGACCACGGCGCGGTGCGCTCGCACGTGCAGTGGCTCGTCTCCCAGGGCTGCACCGGCATCATCCCCTGCGGCTCGCTGGGCGAGGGCTCGACGCTGAGCCTGGAGGAGAAGTCCGCGTTGATGCGCACCTGCGTGCAGGCGGTGAAGGCGCCCATCATCCCCGGCATCGCCGCGCTCTCCACGGCGGAGGCGGTGCGACTGGCGAAGGCGGCCGAGGAGGCCGGGTGCGCCGGCCTCATGGTGCTGCCGCCGTATGTCTATTCGAGCGACTGGCGCGAGATGAAGGCGCACATGACCGCCGTCCTGCGCGCCACGAAGCTGCCGTGCCTGCTCTACAACAACCCCGTCGCGTACAAGACGGACTTCACGCCGCCGCACCTCGCGGAGCTGGCCGCCGAGCACGACAACGCCGTCGCCGTGAAGGAGTCCTCCACGGACGCCCGCCGCGTCACCGCCATCCGCGCGCTCCTGGGCGACCGGCTGGCGCTGGGCGTGGGCGTGGATGACTGCCTCGTCGAGGGTGTGGAGGCGGGCGCGCGCTTCTGGGTCGCCGGCCTGGTGAATGCCTTCCCGGCGGAGTCCGTGCGGCTGTTCGAGCTGGCGCTCGCGGGGAAGAAGGACGCCGCCTTCGCGTTGTACCGCTGGTTCCTGCCGCTGCTGCGGCTGGACACCGTGACGAAGTTCGTCCAGCTCATCAAGCTGGTGCAGCAGGAGGTGGGCTGGGGACACGAGCGGGTGCGTGGCCCCCGGTTGGAGCTGGTGGGCGCCGAGCGCGAGGAGTGCCTGCGCGTGCTGCGCGAGGCGCTGGCGAACCGGCCGGCCCTCTAGCCCCATCCGGGCCCGAGGCATGGCGGACGGCCCCCACGCGGGACGCGGGGGCGATTCCGAGGAACTGACGCTGGAGAGGACACGCGGAATGAGTGGGACGGGATTGTCGCTGATTGGCGCGGGACGCGGGGAGCCCGGCGGGCAGGTGTTCACGGGCTGGAACCCGACGGAGAACGTGGCGCTCGAGCCGCGCTTCCACTCCGCGCGACCGCAAGACGTGGAGCGCGCCTGCCAGCTGGCGGAGGAGGCCGCCCCCACCTTCGCCGCCTTGTCCGCGCGTCAGCGCGCCGTGTTCCTGGAGCACGTCGCGGAGGCCCTGCTCGGCGCCGAGGCGGAGTTCCTCGCCATCACCCCCCAGGAGACGGGGCTTCCCGCCGCGCGCATCCAGAACGAGCTGGGGCGCGCCGCCAACCAGTTCCGCATGTTCGCCCGGCTCCTGGAGGAGGGGAGCTGGGTGGACGCGCGCATCGACCACGCGCTGCCCGAGCGCAAGCCGCTGCCGCGCGCGGACCTGCGCTCCATGCTGCGCGCGGTGGGGCCGGTGGCGGTGTTCGGCGCGAGCAACTTCCCGCTCGCCTTCTCCGTGGCCGGAGGTGACACCGCGTCCGCGCTCGCCGCCGGCTGTCCCGTCGTCGCCAAGGCGCACCCCGCGCACCCCGCCACGTCCGAGCTGGCGGGCTCGAAGATTCGCGCCGCCGTGGCGGCCTGTGGTCTGCCCGAGGGCGTGTTCTCGCTGCTGTTCGACGCCGGCATCGAGGTGGGGCGCGCGCTGGTGCGCCACCCGGCCATCCGCGCCGTGGGCTTCACGGGCTCGCGCGCGGGCGGGCGCGCGCTGATGGAGCTGGCCGCCTCGCGCGCCGTGCCCATCCCCGTCTTCGCGGAGATGGGCTCCATCAACCCCGTGTTCGTGCTGCCCGAGGCCCTGGCCACGCGTCCCCAGGCGGTCGCGGACATGCTGGCCGCGTCCATCCTCCAGGGGGCGGGCCAGTTCTGCACGTCACCCGGGCTGCTCGTCGCCGCCGAGGGGCCGGGCTACGAGGTCTTCCGCGCCCGGCTCGCGGAGAAGCTGGGCGCCGCGTCCGCCGCGCCCATGTTGACGCCGACCATCGCCGAGCGCTTCCGCGAGGGCGTGGAGCGGCTCGCCTCCCTCCAGGACACGCGGACGTGTGTCCGAGGGACGTCGACTGGCGCTCATGGCGCGCCCGCGCTGTTCGAGGCGGACGCTCGCGCGGTCCTGTCGCAGGGCGCGTTGACCGAGGAGGTCTTCGGGAGCTGTGCCGTGCTGACGCGGGCGAAGGACGCGGAGGACCTGCTCGGCGTGGCCTCGCGACTGGAGGGCCAGCTCACCGCCACGGTGATGGTGGACCCCGGCGACCAGGAGTGCGCGGCGCGGCTGCTGCCCGTGCTCGCGGACCGGGTGGGACGCGTCCTGGTGAACGGTGTGCCCACGGGCGTGGAGGTCTGCTCCGCGATGGTGCACGGCGGTCCGTTCCCGGCCAGCTCGGATGGCCGCTTCACGGCGGTGGGCACCGGCGCCATCCGCCGCTTCGCGCGGCCCGTGTGCTTCCAGGACGTGCCGGATGCGCTGCTGCCCGCGGAGCTTCGCGAGGCGAACCCGCTCGGCCTGTGGCGCACCGTGGACGGCGTGCTGAAGCGCGAGTGAGGCCGGGAGGCCACGTCAGCCTCCCGGCCATCGCCGCGCCCTCTCAGGGGCCCAGGTCGTAGCGGGTCTCCAGCCTCACGCCCGAGAAGGGGGCCCGGGCCTTCAGCATGACGTAGTAGTACGTGTAGGTGGCGGGGGAGGGGATGGCCACCGTCTCGTCATTGCCGGTCAGATAGGGCCGGTAGTCGTAGAGCGTCGTCGTGGGCCAGGTCCCCACGCGCAGGTAGAGGTCGGCGTTGCCCGCGCCTCCGCTCAGCTGGAAGCGCAGGTTGCGCGCGCCTGTGGGCACCCACAGGTAGAAGTAGAGCACGTCGCTGCTGGCCAGCGAGTCCCGGTAGCAGTTCCTGCCCATCGCCATGGGGTTGGGGTCCGTGCACGGCGTGCTCGCGGAGCCCGGGTCGGGAATGGGACCCTCGCCCGCGCAGGTGCTCGGGTCGGTGGCCGTCGCGACACAGGCAATCCAGGCGTGGAACTCCGTGTCGAGCGAGGTGCCCAGCCCATCCAGCGTGGAGCGATAGCTGGCGTAGTTGCCCGCGCGGAACTGGCCGACCATCGTCGACACCTGGCTCGCGTGGCGCTCGAACATGAAGCGCACGCCCAGGTAGCCCCAGTAATAGACGCGCTCCGTGCCGCTGTTGTAGTCGTTCCGGAGAATCTGGCTGAGCTGGTAGGCCCGGCTCGTGCCCAGCTCCACCGCGTACGCGTTGTCGTTCTTCTTGGAGACGTACTCGGCCAGGCCCTCGATCCACCAGATGGTGGGCTGGCTGGTGCTGGCGGAGAAGTCCCCCTTCATGTCGAAGCGGCCGTCCAGGTAGTGGACGTACTCGTGCTCCAGGTTCCATATCTGGAACGTGGGACGCACCCACTCCGCCTCGTACGCGATGAAGCGCGCCTGGTTGCCGGCCGCGGACGGGTTCCCCTCCAGGTACATGCCCCCGTTGTTGGTGTTGATGCCGAACAGCGCGCCCGCGTACGTCTGGTAGTCCGTGCTGCTGTCGAAGACCACCATCTCCAGGGACGTGTTGCCGTCATCCGCCACGGGCACGCGCCCCGTCGCCAGCTTGTCGTGGAAGTACGACTCCTGCGTCGCCAACTTCGCGCAGCTCTGGCTCAGCTGCGTGGCCGTCATGTCCTGGGCGCGCATGCGCAGCGTGGCGCCGCAGCCGTGGTTCACCGTGAGCACCGCCTGCTCCAGCGCGCGCCGGAAGTCGCAGACGCCGTAGTACGCGCAGTTGGCGCCGTCGTAGTAGTCCACCATCTCCGCCGCGCCCACCCAGACGCCCGCGCCCGGCCCCGTCATGGCGTGGCTGGCGATGAGCGCCCTCACCAGGGGACGCGTCTTGTCGCGCAGCGCGCCGGTGTACCGGAGGAAGCGCGCCAGCTCCCGCGTGGCGTTGACGGGGAGGTACTGGTCCTCCGTGCCCAGCAGGGCCTCGTTGCGCGCGACGAAGGCGTTCAGCGTGTCGAGGATGGAGCTGTCGGCCTGGACGGCCGCGACGAAGTCCGCGTTCTGGTGGCCCCGGAACAGGCCGGTGAAGACGTTGTTGGTGGCGCTCGTCATGTACCAGAAGGACCGCGTCACCTCGTCGAAGCGGTTGAGCAGGCCCTTGAAGGTGCCCAGGTGCCGCGCGTTCTCGGTGGAGCTGTCGATGAGGATGACGAACTCGGAGAGCACCGCGCCGTGGTCGTCGTTCACGTCCTTGAAGTGCGCGTTGGCGACGAAGGTGTCGAGCGCGGCGCGGATGGCGCTCCGCAGCGCGGTGCCATAGCTGCCCACGTTGGGGTCGTAGAACTGCACGTAGTAGCCGGCGCGCAGGAAGAGGATGAGCTGCAGCGCCTGCGTGGAGTTGTTGCCCGGATACGTCGACGCGGTGCTGGCGAGCGCGTTGGCGATGGTGACCATCTTCGCCTCGCCGAACACCTGCCCGGCCTGGGCGCCCGAGACCCCGAACAGGCTGTTGACGCAGTCGCTGGTGGAGCCCTTCACCAGGGTGACGAGCGCGCCTCCGCTCGCGGACGCGAAGGCCGCGGCGTCACAGGTGGCGAGCATCGCGCGCCGGGGCGAGGGCGGCGTGAACGACTGGCGCAGCCGCCGGGGCGAGACGTCGGGCTCCCGCTCCTCCGGGCGGATTCGCTGGTGGCTGTGCTCCTGCCCATGGACCCGCGCGGACTCGGCTGGCGAGGGGCCTGCTGGGCGGCCTTGCGCTCCCGCGGCGAACAGCGTGAGACAGACGGCGAGGGGGATGTGACAGCGACACCAATCCGTGAAAGGAAGGCGCATGCTTCGACTCCTCGGGGTGGGGGCTGTTGCACGGTGTCATTCCGTCCGAGCGACACCGACGTGGGTTTCACGCGGAGTTCACGGTATTCGTGAGTAATCCGACCTTCTTGTGTTTTTCCCTCGCGGTGACGAATGGAAACCACCAAAGCGCGTGAAACCCTGGAGCACTGGCGGATGGAGTTCATGGGGCGGGTGGCGAACCCGCTCTTCGCGGAGGCGCTGTTCGACCGGGTGCCGGACATCGTCTTTTCGGTGAAGGACATCCAGGGGCGGTATGTGAGCATCAGCGAGGCGTGCGCGGAGCGCTGCGGCCTGAAGAGCAAGGCGGCGGCGGTGGGGCGCACCGCGCACGAGTTGTTCCCCCGGCACATGGCGGACCGCTACGTCCGGCAGGACGAGCGGGTGTTCCGCACGGGACGGCCCATCGTCGACAACCTGGACCTGACGCTCTTCAACAACCGGGAGCCGGGGTGGTGTCTGACGAGCAAGGTGCCGTTGTTCGACGGGGCCGGCGAGGTGCTGGGGCTGGCGTGTCTGTCCAAGGACATCCACGAGCCGGGGCGCGCGGGGCTGGTGGACGAGCGGTTCGCGGCGACCATCGACTACATCCAGGCCCACTACGCGGAGCGGCTGCGCATCGACTCGCTGGCGCGGCGCGCGGGCATGTCCGCGGCGCAGTTCGAGCGGCGCATGCGGCGCATCTTCCAGCTCTCCGCGGGGCAGTTCATCATGAAGACACGCATCGACGCGGCGGCGGAGCGGCTGTCCGAGGGCGCGCAGCCCATCGCCGCCATCGCGCTCGCGGTGGGCTTCTGCGACCAGAGCGCGCTGTCGCGCCAGTTCAAGCAGGTGACGGGGCTGAGCCCCCGGCAGTACCGGCAGCTGGTGGAATCGCTGCCCAGGCCCGGCTCCGCCCGGCGTGTCCGCGAGCGGTGACGACGTCCGGGGGGCCTCTTCACAAGGGCGCGCGGAGTGTGGTGCGCTTCGCGCCGACCATGAAGACGCCTCGCTTCCCCACGCTGTCCGTCGTCTTCCATCTCCTGTCGATGAAGTTCTTCGGCGGCTGCGCGACGTGGCTCCTGCTGGAGGCGCGGGGGCTCGGTGGCCAGCGGGGGCTGATTTCCCTGGGGGTGGCCGTGGCGGCGGGAGGGCTGACGCTGCTGTCCCTGGCCTCGCTGGTGTCGCTGCTGCGGGCGGGCCAGGTCGTCGTGCTGGGCTCGCGCTCGCGGGTGGGCGCCTACGTCCAGGTGCTCGGGGCGATGGGGCTCATGGGGCTGCTCGGCGCGCACCTGCTGCACTCGGGCGCGCGGCCCGCGCTCGGCGTGTTCTGCCTGGGCGTGGGGGCGTGGCTGGCGGGCATCGGGTTGAACCTGGTGCCGGGCCTGTACCTGTCGACGGAGGGCTTCCTCGACACGCTGGGCCGGCGCACGCGCTTCCGCGACCTGGAGTGGTTCGCGCTCCAGCGCGGGGACGGAGAGCCGCCCCGCGTGGTGCTCCAGGCGGGGCAGGGCGAGGCGCTGCTGTTGGAGACGCGGCTGCCAGGGCACGACGCGGACACGGTGAAGCGACAGCTCCTCCAGGCGGGGCTGTCCTCGCGTGGCGGCTCGCGCTGAGGCTCAGGGCGTCTTCGGGGGCGCGGGGAAGATGGGGGGCGTCGACTTCTCCTTCCACGGGTCTCCGCCCACGCCGAAGTCGACGAGGTGGAACGGGTCGGGGCCGCCCAGTCGCACCAGCCCCATGCCTGGAACGGCACTGGACCACTCGGCCATGACTCCCGAGGGGAAGGAGTACTCCAGAATCTCCAGCGCCCGCCCCGCGATGGTCTCCGTGCGCTTCTGGAGGAAGCGCCCCTGGCGCTTGGGCCGCGGGTCGTCCTTGAAGGGCTGGGAGACTTCTCGTGTCCGTTGGCCAGGCGTGAAGACCTTCAGCAACAGGATGCCCTGGGGGCCGAACCGCTCGCCCTTCACGAGGAAGTGGAAGGACATCCGCCCCACGGAGGGCACCTCCACCTCCAGCATCACCCACTGACCCTGCTGGCCCTGATGTCTGCCTTTGGCGCCGACCTGGAAGACGAATCGCGCGGGGCCATCCGAGGACGTGCCTTCATAGCGGGCCCACCCCCCCTCGCGGAGGACGAGCGGCAGGTCGAGCATGGCTCCCATGGCTCCGTCCTGCGCGTTCGCCATGGGCGCGACCAGGCACAGCCACAGCACGGCCAGCCATTCGAGACGCTTCATCCAGGGGCTCCGACCCGTGAGGGATGGCCCCCATTGCCTGGGTGCGGTGGGGGATGCATAGGATTCATTCATGCCTCGCTTCCCGATGCTCGTCGGCGGCTTCGTGTGCATGCTCTGCGCTTGCTCCGAACCCAGGAGTGGGCCGGAGGTCCCCGTTCCGCTGAAGCCTCCCCCCGCGCCTTCCTCCTCCGCGGTGGTGGCCGAGGCGGTCGACGCTGGCGCTCCCGTGGACGCTGGCGTGGTGGTGGACGTCTCTCGCGCCAAGGAGGCGCGGGCCCTGGTCCCCGCTCCGCTGCTCTATGGCCAGCTCCAACCCGTCATCGGGACATGGGTGGAGTACGAGTTGCGCGCGAAGCGAGGGAGTGCGCGGGTGCGCGCGGCGCTGGTGGGGGAGACGACCCGCGAGGACGGCTCGACGCTGTACCAGTTGGAGCTGGACCACGAGATGACGCCACGCACGTTGGTCGTGGCCTGGGTGGTGGGGGGCGAGCGGCCCTTCGTCGAGCGGCTGGCCGTGTCCGTGCCACCGCATGCCCCGCTGTCCATCCCCGTGGACCTCCACGCGGACCAGCCGGAGCTGCGAGGTGTCCCGACGCGCGAGCAGGAGGTGCTGGTGCGCGAGGGACCCTTCGCGGGCAAGGTGCGCCAGCTCACGTACACGCGGGAGAATGGGGAGGCGGTGGTGGTGACGACCACGCCGCGCGTGCCGCTGTTCGGCGTGGAGTCCGTGCGTGACGCGGAGGCCACGTGGGTGGCGAAGCGGTCTGGCACGGACGCGAAGCCCTCGCTCGACACCGTCCCCATCGCCATTCCACGGCTGCCGGGACAGTGAGTGGATGGGGCGCCTCACCCCAGCGGATAGCCGAGCACGATGTAGAAGCCATTCACGTACATGGTGAAGGCGGCGAGCGTGTCCGGCGCGAAGGTCGTGATGCCCATCCCCATCATCACCAACGCCATCAACAGCAGTGAGAACTCCGCCAGCGCCTGCCCCCGGGAGCGGGGGCGACGCAGCCAGCGGTACGCGGCGGTCATCCATCCATTCATGGTGCGTGCTCCTGTGTCGCGGGCGTCTGTTCGAGGACCACGGTGACGAGGGTCTCCGGCTGGCCTTGCTTGCCCACCGGGGACAGGGAGAGGGAGACGCGCTCCCCTGGCTTGACGAAGTCGAGCAGGGCCACGCCATGGGCGGCGTCGCGCGACTCCACCCGGGTATAGCCGCGCGCCTCGAATTGCTGTCGGTAGAAGGCGGAGAGGGACTGGGGCGTGCCCTGGGCGACCTCGGTGACGGTGGTGCTGTCCTTGGAGGGGCCCGGGGTGTGGTCGTCCACGCGGAGCATCGTCGTCGCGCCTGGCGCGCGCGGCAGCCTGTCGGGCGCCCGGGCCTGGAGGTGGATTCCCTGGGGCGCCTCGACGATGGAGGGGAAGACCCGGGTGCGCGGGGTCGGTCCCCCCACGCCGATGGTGGTGATGGAGATGAGCGCGCCGCGCTTCGCGTCGTAGTAGCTGAGGGCGCCGCCGCCCGCGCCATCCGACTCGTTGGCCAGGCGGTGGCCCGCCTTGCGGAACTCGCGCGCGTAGAACTCGAGCACCTCGCTCGCCGCGTCCGTCGTCTCGAAGTAGGCCATCTCCATGGGATTGCCGTTGGCGGCCATCCGCCCCATGGGGATGAGCTTCGTGTTCGGGTAGGGGGGAATGGCTCCGCGAAAGCGCTGGGACATCGCCTCCGCGTAGGGCGGTGGGGCGAGCGGCGCGGGGGGAGGCGGAGGCTCGGGCGCGGGAGGCGCAGGGGGCGGCGGCTCGCGCAGCGTGGCGGCCGTGGCCACCAGCAGCAGCAGGCCACCGAGCCCCAGCACACGCGTGAGCGCGCCCGTCCTGTCGGACAGGGGCTTCACGGCATCCCTTCCCCGGGACGAAGCGAAGCTAGTCCTTGCACGCGTTGTCTCCATACTCGTGGTAGCCGCCGCCCTTCCGCTCCGACTTCGAGTAGATGGACTCCGGCTCCTCCGAGCGCGTCGCGCCCTGGAAGAACGGGCCCCGGCAGTTGTAGGCCCGCATGGGCCAGTTGTCGTCGTAGGAGTTGTCGCTGTCCAAGCCGCGCTTGAGCTTGATTTTGTCGGGCTCGCAGTCGCCGAAGCAGGCCTCGTCGTCGCTATTCCAATAGGCCGCTTGGAGGACGTCGCCCGGGACGGTGCGGGTGGGCCGGTCGGAGTTGTTCGGCATCTTCGTCGGGTAATAGCCGCGCGCGAAGGGGGCCTTGGAGTCGTCCTTCACGTGGCGGATGAGGACGGAGTCCCGGATGTAGGAGGTCGTCAGCGGGAAGTCGAGCCCCAGGACGGAGA
Organism: Myxococcus stipitatus; assembly: GCF_021412625.1. The sequence goes on from NZ_JAKCFI010000014.1 coordinate 81,638, forward strand.
GCACCGTGCCGATGGCGTTGAGCACCCCGCCGCCGTCGGAGACGATGCCCGCGTAGACGATGCGGCGCACGCGGTCGTGCGTGAGTTGCTGGACGCGAGGGTAGCTGTTGTCCGGATGGTCGCCTGGGTTCCACGCGCGCCACGTGTCGTAGAACATGAAGTGCTTCTCGGTGAAGCGCAGGTCCAGCCGGTCGTCATCGAAGCCGGTGGTGAGGAAGGCGATCTGCGGGGGGATGATGCCGTTCTCGATGCGGACCTCCACCTCCGTCTGGACGGCGCCTCGGCTGGGGTCCAGCCCCATCCGCTCCGCGACCTTGCCCGCGGTGGAGCCGAGCGCGCCCAGCACCTTGCCGATGAGCCCTCCCGCGCCGCCCACTCCCCCGCGCTCCTCCATGGACTCCTCGAGGAGGGCCGCGTCCACCTCCTGGGCGTTGACGGTGAGGGTGAGCCGGTTCTGGAAGCCGACCATGGCCGTGGGCAGCTCGCCTGTCTTGGTGGAGCCGTCGAGGTCCTGGTAGCGCTCCTTCGCCTCGGTGGCGATGGCGCCCAGGTCCGTGCGCACCGTGCGCTCGAAGGACACGAAGCGGGCGAGCTCCGCGGCCTTGAGGCGCACGTGCTGCACCTCCCAGAAGTAGTTCGACCAGGCGACGAGGACGAGCAGGACGGGGACGAGGATGGCGAACTCGGTCGTCGCCGTGCCTCGGCTCGTCCTCTGGGAGGAGCGGCGGTTGCCGCGTGCGGAGTTGCTTCGAGCAGCCATGACGCCTCCGTCAGTAGTTGAGGGCGTTGCTGAAGGCGTCGTTGGCGATGTTCCACTCCGGAATCATCAGCTTCATGACCGCTTCCTCCCAGTGGGTCTTCACCGGGGCGATGCGTGCGTTCCAGAGCGGGTTGAAGAAGTTGGGCTCCTCCCGCCAGTCGCCGGGGCGGTGGTAGATGGCTCGGCCCACGGCCATGGCCATCATCCCGCCTGTCTTCTCCCGGAAGTAGCGCGCGTCGGTGTTGTTCACGCCGCCCACGCCGCCCCAGGTGATGTCGAGGAACCCCGCGAGGATGCCTTCCTTCCTGTCTTCAATCTCCCCCGAACCGTTCTGCGTCATGAAGCCGCTGTTGCCGTCTCCGTAGCCGTGGCGGAGGTTCTTGAGGTGGAAGGGCTCGTCCGTCGCCGCGCCCCCCGCCGCCGTCTTGGGCATCATGTTCTTGGACAGCATGCTGATGTTGCACGGGTAGCTGAAGTGGTACTGCCAGGGCTTGAAGTAGCTGGGGTCCGCCGTGAAGAAGGGCGTGATGCCCATCCAGTCGTGGTGGTCATCCGTCTTCCGCCGGCCATATTCCTGGTGGTAGCCACCCTGGTTGTCCGCGGCGGCGCGGAAGCGCAGGGTGAACAGGTCGCGCCAGCGACCGAAGCACACGGGCCGGATGCGGATGACGATGTCGTCGGAGGCGTAGAGCTGGTCCTTCCGGTTGTCTTCGTAGTCCTCGTCGAAGCTCTTGATTTGACTGTCGGCGGTCTTCGAGATGCGCAGCTGCGCGATGCCGAGGCACAGGTTCATGTTCCACCTGCGGCCGATGAGGATCGGGCCCTTGCCCACGGCGGTCCACTGGCGGCGCACGCCATTGGCCAGGTTCCCCATCAGCAGCCGGTACTTGGCCATGTTGGGGTCGGAGAGCTTGTTGGCATTGAGGAGCTTGGCGCGCTTGGTGAGGCCCGTGGGGTCCAGCATGCTGAAGCTGTGGTCGTTGCTGTGCGGTCCGTCGTCGATGACATGAAGGAAGTTCTTCATGTTGGAGAAGTTGACGGACGCGTTGCCTATCTGGGATTCCGCTTCAGGGTCCGAGCTCCCCATCCCCATGGCGAAGCCAGGATTGGCCTTGGCGTCCGTCTGCTTGACGGAGGGGTCCCCCGACTTCATGACCAGGTCCTTCACCGTGCCGAGCATCATGGCCTCCTGGGCGAGCCACAGCGCGACGTTGAGGACCGTGAGCAGGGGGATGAGGACCTGGGCGACCTTCTCCACCGCCTCTCTCCAGAAGTCGATGGCTTGTTTGACCGCGGCGAAGATGGCGCTCACTGGAGGGATGTACTGCGCGTACTGCGCGATGGTCCCGATGGTCTTGTCCAGATAGACGGCGTGGCTCACGTAGGACATCACGGTGAGCATGGCCGAGTAATGGATGACCATGGCCCGGTTGGTATAGGCCAGGAAGTTGTAGGCCCGGGCCTCCTTCACCGCGAGCGTGTAGGCCTGCGCGTCCGCGGCGTCCTGGAGTTTGATCTTCTCGTAGACGCCATGGCCGATGCTGACGGAGGCCATGACGCTGACGGCGAGCACCAGCATGGCGACCACGCCGATGACCATGGCCTGGCCGCGCTCATCCCGGCGTAGCTTGCGGAGCAGCGAGAACATGAAGGTCCTCCGTTTGGGAGCGCGAGTGGCTCACCCGTCGACGGCACACCTGCCCGGACCGTGCTGGTCATTGTTGAGGAGATTGGACTGCATCCGCATGGACCAGGTGGCCACCAGCGGGATGACGTACTTGCCCGGCGAGCCGCGAGCGACGCGGGCGATGCGGGCGTGGTCCTGGTCCCGTTCGGCGCCGCGGTCGAGGAGGTATTGGGTGGCGCTCCCGCCCTGGACGCGCTGGTTGGCGAACGGGTACCCCTTGAGCTGATCCAGGTACTCGCGGCCCATGTAGAAGCTGTGGAGCTGCCAGTTGGCGAAGGGGATGCGCAGCTCGTAGAAGTAGGTCAGCCGCACGGACAGCAGGTTGGCTTCGACGACGCGCTCATCCCGGGTGTCGTCGTAGTCGATCTCCCGCTCCTCCATGTGCGCGCCGTAGGTGCCGAAGAGCTCGTCCAGGTCGCTCCTGCGCGGGTTGACCACCTCGACGCGCAGCAGGGGGAGCGGCCCGGCGGAGTAGAAGTTGTTGCGGGTCGTGAGCAGCCGCGTGGTGTAGCGGCTGTGGAACCGCATCGCCTGGTCGAGCTTGTCGATGCGGCTGCCCATTCCATCCGAGCCGCTCAAGGGGGCCAGGGTGGGCAGCAGGCCCGCCAGGGCCGAGCGCTCCATCAACGTGCAGTCGCCATGGTTGACGATGCCCGAGCGGACCGCGCGATAGACGGCGTACTCCGTCATCAAGCGGGCGTGGTGCACCATCCCCAGCTGGATGATGCCCAGGACGATGAACACCATCATCGGGACGATGATGGCGGTCTCCACGGCCGCCTGACCGGCCTGTCTGTCCCAGATGCCTCCAGGTTCGTTCGTCGAGTGCATGGCCCTCCCCGGGCTCGACTGCGCTGCACCCCCGGCCCCACCCCCCCCCGGCGACACCGACCGCCCAAAAGGCTACGAAATAATGGCTCTCATTGAAAACGGATGGGCTCCGGAGAAGTCGCGCGAATCCTGCCGAGCCTCAGTGCGGTGTCTTTTGCACTCGTGTGGCAGAAGAGTGGAGATTGCGTAAGTGCGCGCCCTGTCTGCCATTTGGCCCCGGGGGCGGGCGCCGCGTCCTGACAGCGGGGCGCTCGCTCCGGTTCCAGGGCCACGCCGGATGACGGGGCCGTACCGCGGGGCAATTGTCAGCTGGAGGAAATCCCGTCCCCACCGCGGAGGGGCCGCGAGGGCGGATTGCTAGAATCAGGCGGCTGCCATGTCCCGACCCCCATCTCGTCCCGGTGATGCGCCCGAGGAGTCCGGCGCCGTGTCGGGTCTGTCCCAGGGCGAGCTCTCCCGGCAGCTGCTCGAGAGCCTGCCCCAGCTCGTCTGGATGGCGCGGGCGGACGGCTACCTCGAGTACTACAACCGCCGCTGGTACGAATACACGGGCCTGACGGCCGAGGAGTCGCTCGGAGAGGGGTGGCGGCGGGTGCTCCACCCGGACGACCAGCCGGAGGCCTTCCGTCGCTGGGCCCACGCGCTGCGCGGCGGGGAGCCGTATGAGATGGAGTACCGCTGCCGACGGCACGACGGGACGTGGCGCTGGTTCCTGGGCCGGGCGCGCCCCCTGCGAGACGAGCAGGGCCGGGTGCTGCGCTGGTTCGGCACGTGTACGGACATCGAGGACACGCGGCGCGCCGCCGACTCCATGCGCTTCCTGGCGGAGGCGGGGGCGCTCCTGTCGTCCTCGGCGCTGGACCTCGACGACACGCTCGCGGCGCTGACGCGGCTGGCGGTGCCCCGGCTGGCGGACTGGTGCGCCATCGAGCTGGTCGAGGACGGGCAGTCGCGGCAGGTGGCCGTGGCGCACGTGGACCCGTCGCGGACGCGGCTGGCGCAGCAGGCGCGCGAGCGCTATCCGCCCCGGCCGGATGACCCTCGCGGGGTGCAGGCGGTGATTCGCACCGGCAGGCCCGTGTTGATGGAGGAGGTGTCGGAGGACGTGCTGGCCCGGGCGGCCGGGGACGTGGAGCACCTGGAGTACCTGCGGCGGCTGGGATTGCGGTCGGTGCTGCGGCTGCCGCTCGTCGCGCGGGGGCGCGCGCTGGGCGTGCTGTCGCTGGTGCATTCGGAGTCGGGCCGGCGCTTCTCTCCCCGGGACGTCCCCCTGGGCGAACAGCTGGCGTCCCGGGCCGCCCTGGCGGTGGACACCGCGCGGCTGTACCGGGACGCGCTGCGCGCGGAGGAGCGCTTCCGCTCGCTCGTCACCGCCTCCGCCCAGACGGTCTGGGTGACCGACCCGGAGGGCGTCATCGTCGAGGACAGCCCCTCCTGGCGCGCCTTCACGGGGCAGCGCTACGAGGAGTGGCGGGGCTGGGGCTGGCTGGACGCGGTCCACCCGGACGACCGCGCGGCGGCCGAGCGCGCGTGGCGCGCGGCGGTGACGGACCAGCGCACCTACGAGGTGGAGTACCGCGTGCGCCGGCCGGACGGCGGCTATTCGCCCACGCTGGCGCGCGCGGTGCCCGTGCACAACCCCGACGGCACCGTGCGCGAGTGGGTGGGCACCAACACGGACATGACGGCGCAGCGCCGGGTGGAGGAGGGACAGCGCCGGCTGGACCGGGAGCAGGCCGCGCGGAGGATGGAGGGCCTGCGCGCGGAGGTGAGCGGCGCGCTGGCCCGCGAGGGCTCCGTGGGCGACATCCTCCAGGGCTGCGCGGAGGCGCTGTGCCGGTGCCTGGACGCGCGCGTGGCGCGGCTGTGGACGTACACGCGGGGCGCCGCGTCGCTGGAGCTGGCGGGCAGCGCGGGGCCCTCCGCGCCCGGGACGGACCGGTGGGCGCGCGTGCCCCTCCACGGGCCCAGCCTCGTCGCGGAGGTGGCGCGCACGCGCGAGCAGGTCTGGGTGAACCAGATGGAGGAGGAGCCGCGCGCGCTCGGCCCACGGTGGGTGCGCGAGGAGGGGCTCCGCTCCTTCGCGGGCATCCCCCTGCTGGTGCGGGGGCAGCTGGTGGGGGTGATGGGGCTCTACAGCCGCCACGTGCTGGGCGAGGAGGCCGTGGCGGTGCTGGCCACGGTGGCGGACGCCATCGCCCAGGGCCTGGAGCGCCGCCGGGCGGAGGAGGCGTTGCGCCTGCGCGCGCGGGAGCTGGCCCGCTCCAACGAGGAGCTCCAGCAGTTCGCCTACGTGGCCTCGCACGACCTGCAGGAGCCCCTGCGCATGGTGGCCGGTTACACGCAGCTGCTCGCGCGGCGCTACCAGGGGAAGCTCGACGCGGACGCGGACACGTTCATCCACTACGCGGTGGACGGCGTCACGCGCATGCAGCGGCTCATCCAGGACCTGCTGGCGTACTCGCGCGTGGGGACCCAGGGGCGCGAGCCCGGCCCGGTGGACGCGGCGAGGGCGGCCGAGCGCGCGGTGGCCAACCTCCAGGCGGCCATCCAGGAGTCCGGCGCGCGCCTCGAAGTGGGGCCGCTGCCCGCGGTGCTCGCGGACGAGACGCAGCTGACGCAGCTGTTCCAGAACCTCATCGGCAATGCGCTCAAGTTCCGCGGCGACGGGCCCCCGCGCGTGGAGGTGGAGGCCCGGACCGAGGACGCGGAGGTCCGCTTCACGGTGAGGGATTACGGCATGGGCATCGACGCGCGGGACTTCGAGCGCGTCTTCGTCCTCTTCCAGCGCCTGCATGGCGACGGCGGGCTCTCCGGCACGGGCATCGGCCTGGCCATCTGCAAGAAGATCGTCGAGCGGTTGGGGGGCCGCATCGGCGTGGAGTCGAGGCCCGGGGAGGGGAGCACCTTCTGGTTCACCCTGCCCGCCGCGCCCGCCCCGGCGACGGCGACGGAGGCGCCATGAGCGAGATTGGCACGGAGCAGCGTCCCCTCCGGCTGCTGCTGGTGGAGGACAACCCGGGCGACGCGCGGCTGCTCCAGGAGGAGCTGCGGGAGATGCCCTCCGTGCGCTGCGAGGTCACCCACGTCACGCGCCTTTCGGACGCGGTGCGGGTGGTGGGCGGCGCGACGGTGGACGCGGTGCTGCTGGACCTGTCGCTGCCGGACGGCCATGGCCTGGGCAACATCCCGCCGTTGCTGTTGGCCGCGCCCTCGGTGCCGCTGGTGGTGCTCACCGGCACGGACGACGAGCGGATGGCGGTGCGCGCGGTGCACGAGGGCGCGCAGGACTACCTGGTGAAGGGCCAGGTGTCGGGGCCGCTGCTGGTGCGCGCGCTGCGCTACGCCATCGAGCGCAAGCGGGTGGAGGAGGGCCTCAAGCGCGAGGAGGCCGCGCGGCGCACCGCCGCCTTCCGCGAGCAGTTCCTGGGCATCCTCGGCCATGACTTGCGCAATCCCTTGCAGGCCATCTCCGGCAGCGCGGCGCTGCTCCTGCGCAACGCGGGGCTGAGCGAGCCGCAGCGCAAGGCCATCAACCGCATCTCCATCTCCGCGGAGCGCATGGCGCGGATGATCAACGACCTGCTCGACTTCACCCGCACGCGCCTGGGCGCCGGCTACGTGCTGGAGCGCACGCGGATGAACGTGCACGAGGTGCTCCGGCAGGTGGTGGAGGAGCTGGAGGTGGCGCACCCCGAGCGACGGTTCGAGCTGCGCCTGACGGGCAACGGCTGGGGGGACTGGGACGCGGACCGCATCGCCCAGGCGGCGTCGAACCTGGTGGGCAACGCCGTGCAGTACTCGCCGGAGGACTCGGTGGTGCGCGTGGCGATGGCGGACGCGGAGGCGGGCGTGAGGTTGGAGGTCCACAACCGGGGCCTGCCCATCCCCCCGGAGCGGCTGGGCACCATCTTCGACCCCTTCATGGGCTCCCAGGAGCAGCGCGGCGTCAAGCGCAACGGCCTGGGCCTGGGGCTCTACATCACCCACGAAATCGTGCGGGCCCATGGCGGCGCGCTCGGGGTGGACTCCACGGAGGAGGACGGCACCCGCTTCTGGGTGTTCCTGCCGCGTCAGCACACGGGCGGCTGAGCGCGCGGTGGGCCCCGCCCGCCGAGGGGGCGGGCATGGGCGGGGGCGTCGCGGCGCGAGCGGCCAGGACGCACCCTTCAAGGGTCCATCCTGGCCGCGCCTCGCCGCGTGGCCGCGTCCACGAGGTCCACGCATGACCATCATCGGGTCCGTCTTCTTCGGCGTCGTCCTGTTCGCCATCGTCCTGGGCACCGTCGTCTTCTTCGGCGCCGCCGCCAACAAGTGGGAGCAGGAGGTGGCCGAGCAGGCCCGGCGCGAGCGCGAGAAGGGGCTCATGCCCAACGACGACTTCAACGACTTCGACGGCGACCACCGCGCTGTCCAGGCTTGAGCGGGCGCCGTGCCCCCCCGCCTCAACGCGGCCGGGGGCTGTAGTAGCGCCGCAGCCAGCGGCACAGGCCATCCAGGCCGGGGAAGAGCACGCGCTCGGTGACGTTGGCCTGGTCCAGCTTGTCGCGGACCTCCCACTTGAGGTCGGCGGGGATGACCAGCCGGCGCACGCCCCGCGCCTGCCCGCCCAGGAACGCGTCCAGGCTCAGGTTCGCCCCGTTCATCACCGAGAAGAGGGCGAACTGGTTGACGATGCGCGCGTCCAGCGACGGCGGCTCGAAGAAGAGCACGAAGGGGTGGCGGGCCAGGACGTCGAAGGACTCCAGCGTGGGGGCCGCCGCGGCCAGCATGTCGCCGGTGAACACGTCCGCGCCCTCCTTCTTGAGCTGGCTCTTGAGGGGCCGGGGCAGCTGCCGGTTGGTCTCCCGGTAGTCCACGCACCACACCACGCCGTCCACGTGCGCGAAGTCCGGGTCCTCGGTGAGGAAGTGCAGCGCCACGTAGGGGCTGAAGGTCCAGTCCAGCATGCGCGTGGGCAGGCCGTGGTGCTGCGCGAGCGCCAGCCAGTCCCAGAGCGAGTCCAGGGGTTCGCGCGGCGTACCCCGGGCGTACTTGCGGAAGGCGCGCAGCAGGTCGCGCTCCTGGCGCACGAACATCCCCTGGCGGTTGAGCGCCGTGGACAGGTCGTGTCCGGCGTCGGGCATGCCCCGGAAGACGAAGGTGGAGCGGTGGCGCTGGAGCGCGTCGCTCCAGGAGTCGGCGAACAGCGCGTCCTGCAACTGCAGCCAGCTCTCGACGCGGCACTCGTGCATGCTCGTGGACGCCCCGGGAGGCGCGCGAGGAGGGGCGCGCCGACGTCCCGGGAAGATGGGCCGCGTCCAGCGCCCGCGGAAGGCCGGGCCCGTGGGCTCCGACGGGGCCCGGGCGCCGCGTGCTCCGCCCTGGCCGGGCCCGGAAGCGGAGGGCCCGGCGACCCGCCGCTACGGCCGGCCGGGGTCCGCGGGCTGGTTGAAGGCGTACTGGTCCGCGCCCGGCGCGGCGTCCTGGTGGAACAAGGGGCACTTGGCGCAGGTGAAGCTGTCCCAGTCCTCGCGCACCGCCACGTCGATGCAGCCGCCGTAGAAGCGGCAGTGCACGTTGCGGTGTTCCTCGACGGAGAAGGACTCCGCGCGCAGGGGCAGGCGGAACTCGGTGGGACGTGGCTGTGGACAGGACATGGTGACTCTCTTGCCCCCCTCGTGGGTGCGATGAATCCACTACCGGCTGTTGCGTCGCGTCATTCCCGGTGCGGGTCGGGCGCGCGGTGGGATTCGAGGCCCTCCTGATAAGGACCAGCAGCGCGGGTTGCCACGGGGGGCGGGGCGGTCGGCTGGTGGGCGGACGTGAGCGGCGGGCCACCCAGGAGGGTGGGTGGGGACGCGCCCACGGTGGAGGGCGGCCGGCCGGGCGCGCGGAGACTTCACCCGGTGCCGGCTTTCCCGGAAGATGTGGCCGTGTCCCCCCCCAAATCCCCCCGTCCGACCTCCCTCGGCTCCCGTCGCGCGCTCGGCGCGCTCGCGCTGGCCTCGCTGCTCGCCCTCACGGCCTGTTCGGCCTTCTCCCGCGCCGTGAAGGAGGGCGACACCGCCAGCCAGCAGCAGAAGTGGGCGGAGGCGGAGGCGGCCTACCTGCGCGCGCTGGCGGCCGACCCGGAGGCGTCCGAGGTGACGGTGAAGCTGCGCGAGGTGCGCCGCGCCTGGAGCCAGGTGGTGTTGGAGGAGGCCCGGGGCGTCCACGACGCGGGAGACCTGGACGGGGCGATGAAGCGGCTGGTGCGCGCGCTGGAGCTGGACGCGGACAACACGGCGGCGCGGGAGCTGTTGAACGTCACGCTGGACGAGCGGGTGGCCAAGGGGTTCGCGGCGTTGAAGGAGGAGCGGCTGCAGGACGCCCGCGCGGAGTTCGACGCGGTGCTGTCGGTGTCGCCGGAGCATGCGGGCGCGAAGAAGGGCGTGGACGCCACGCAGGTGGCGTGGGCGAAGCGCTGGTTCACCACGGGCGATGGCCTGGAGAAGGCCGGCAAGCTGGGCAACGCGCTGGTGGCCTACGTGCGCGCGGACCAGGAGCGCGTGGGCGCCACCGCGGCGCGCGAGCGCGCGGAGGCGGTGCGCCAGAAGCTGCGCGACGAGGTGGCCTTCCTCGTGGTGGCCACGCCGGTGGAGGACCACGCCGGCGCGCCGGACGTGGCGCAGCGGCTGACGGCGGGGCGGCTGGCGGCCATGCTCCCCACGCAGCTGCCCCTGCGCGTGGTGACGGAGGCCCCCGCCGGGCGCGAGGGCGTGAAGCTGGACCTGTCGCTGGAGCGGGTGCTGCCCCTGAAGGTGGTGGAGGACCAGCAGAAGACGCAGCGCTACCTCGCGGGCAAGACGTCCGTGCCCAACCCCCGCCGCGCCAGCTTCGAGACGAAGCTGCTCCAGGCCGAGCGCACCCTGGAGGAGGTGGAGCGCAAGCAGGCCGCCGTCCTGCGCGAGTACCTGCGCCTGCAGGCGGAGCTGACCACGGTGCGCGAGGGCGCCGAGCGCTGCCGCGACCGCGAGCGGCGCGAGTGCCTGGAGGCGCTCCAGGAGTGCGGCGAGGCCGCGCGCGAGGCGGAGAAGCCCGGCCAGGTGCCCGGCGAGTGCAACCCGTCGCGCTGCGCCAGCGGGCTGTGCGCGAAGGAGGAGCAGCTGTTCGCCCAGAAGGTCGTCGCGGTGAAGGAGCGGGAGAAGCTCTTGGAGGTGGCGCTGGAGAAGTCCGAGGCGCAGCGCACGGAGGTGCAGCGCCACCGCGACACCGTCTTCCGCGAGCCCATGACGGTGGAGGAGCCCATGTACTCCGACTTCATCTACGACGTGCAGCTGCACCGGCTCACCGTCACGGCCTCCGTCACCGCGGTGATGAGGGACCTGCTCAAGGAGCAGGTGCCCGCGCCCCTCACCGAGGACTACGCCTCCATCCACGAGGACACGTCCCACAAGGGCTATGACCGCTACGGCGTGCTGGCCGACCCGGTGCAGCTGCGCAACGAGCTGGAGCTGCGCGTGGAGGTGGGCGACAAGGCCGTGGCCGACATGGCCCGCCGCGTGAAGGAGCGCTTCGACACGTACCGGGGCAAGCGCGTGGAGGACGCCCGCCGCGGCATGGTGCGCCCCGGCGCCGAGGACGTGGTGGAGACCGCCGTGCGCGCCCTGCTGCTCACCGCGGATGCCCCCCCCGCCGACGTGCTTCAGCCCCTGGGCCAGGCCCGCGGCCTCAGCCACCCCGAGGCGCTGCTCGGCTTGTAGGGCCGCCCTGACCCAGGACAGCATTCCACCTCACCTGTCTGATTCCAGGACACCTGACACTCGCGCCTCCAACCCTTTGAAACCAAAGGGCTTGGATTACAGTTCGTTAAGGGTGTTGACAAAATCGTCGTGGAGTCTGGAGTCCAGGTGCTCCTTGTATAACGGGAGATTCCGAATGACTCTAAGGGAAATCCACTAGTTACGGGACTGGCACGGGAGCTGCTTCGCGAGCAGGTCCCCGGGCGGCAGGACGTCCGGGTGTTCCCCCTCTGCGAAGAAGGAAGTCCATGTCCCAATCCAAGTTCATCGGGGCCCTCACGGGCCTGGCGCTGCTCGCCGCTGGTTGTGGTGGTGGCGACGGTTCCGCTCCCTCGGCCGACGTCGACAACCTCGGCACGGGGATGTCGTGGGAGGAGTTCCTGTCCGGCGTCTACCAGGAGCCCGAGAGCGGCGTCTTCATCGCTGACGGCGATACGATGTTCTCGAACGAGAAGAAGCTGCGTGAGTTCTATGAGAACCACGTGAAGAACGGGCAGCTCATCGTCCACCGCTCCGGCGGCGTGGACGCGAAGTGGAACGACACGCAGAAGAAGAACATCACCTACTGCGTGAGCACGTCGTTCGGCACCAACTACAACGCGGCCGTGACGGCCATGGCGAACGCGGCGGCGGCGTGGGAGGCGGCGGCCAACGTCGACTTCGTCTATGTCAGCGCCCAGGACGCCAACTGCACCGCGAGCAACGCCAACGTGGTGTTCGACGTGCGTCCGGTGAACTCGGGTGGCCAGTACCTGGCGCGCGCGTTCTTCCCGGATGACATCCGCGCCGACCGCAACGTCCTCATCGACAACGAGTCGTTCGGCAACGTCTCGCCGTGGACGCTGACGGGCATCCTGCGCCACGAACTGGGCCACACGCTCGGCTTCCGCCACGAGCACACCCGTCCGCAGGCCGGCTCGGGCTGCTACGAGGACAGCAACTGGCGCGAGCTGACGGCGTACGACTCCAAGTCCGTCATGCACTATCCCCAGTGCAACGGCACCCAGACGGGCGACCTGGTCCTGACGGCGCTCGACATCCAGGGCGCGCAGGCCCTCTACGGCGCGCCGGGCAACAACCCCAACCCGCCGGACCCGGAGCCGGGCACGGGCACGCCGACGACGGAGACCAAGTCGGGCAGCGTCAGCACGGGCAGCAACACCTCCTACGGTCCGTTCAGCGTGGTGGGCGGCACGCAGTTCACGGTGACGATGACGGGCACGGGTGACCCGGACCTGTACGTGAACCTGGGCGCCGCGGCCTCGACGTCCTCCTACGTCTGCCGCCCGTATCTGAGCGGCGCGTCCGAGTCCTGCGACGTCACGGTCCCCGCCGGCACGACCACCGCGTACATCATGGTGCGTGGCTACTCGTCCGGCACGTTCAACCTGACCATCAAGTACACCAAGCCGGGCACGGGCGGCACGGGCACGCCGACCACGGACAGCAAGTCCGGTTCGCTGACCAAGGGCCAGACGGTGCACCTCACGCCGTACAACGTCGTGGCCGGCACGCAGTTCAAGGTGGCGATGACGGGCTCGGGTGACCCGGACCTGTACGTGCGCTGGGGCACGGCGCCCACGTCGTCCTCGTACACCTGCCGTCCGTACCAGACGGGCGCGACCGAGACGTGCGACCTGACGGTCCCCGCCGGCACGACGACCGCGTACATCATGGTGTACGGCTACTCGGCGGCCACCTACAACCTGGCCATCAACTACACCAAGCCGTAGTCGCGGCCCCGGCCACGGTTTGACGCGCGGGCGGTCTCTCTGCGGAGGGACCGCCCGTTGCCTTTCAGGCGGCTCGCGGGCGGCTCAGTCCACCAGCGTGCTCAGCTCGCCCGGGCGCGCCGCGCGCCGCGCGTCCAGGTGGCGGCGCCGGGCCCCGGCGATGGCCAGCTGCCACGCGGCGCAGGCGAGCCCCAGGGCCAGGCAGCCCAGCCACAGCGCGGAGGTCCCCGCGCGGCCGAGCACCCTGCCACCCAGCGCGGGCGCGGCGGTGGAGGCCAGGCCCCACAGCATGTGGTACGCGCCCTGGTAGCTGCCGCGCAGCCGCGCCGGCGCCAGGTCCGCGACGACGGACGGCGCCACCGGCGCCTGCGCCATCTCCCCCAGCGTCCACACCGCCACCGCCAGCATCGCCAGTGGCACGCCGCCGGGCAGCGCGTGCATGCCGAAGCCCAGGCCGGTGAGGGCCGCGGCGAGCGCCAGCGCGTGCGAGCGGCGCATCCCGCGAATCACCCGGCTGGTGAAGGGCTGGAGCGCGACGATGAGCAGGCCGTTCACCGACAGCACGGTGCCGAACTGCGCCTCCGTCAAACCGTGCGAGCTCAGCGCCAGCGGGAGCGCCACCTGGCTCTGGTAGAAGATGAGCAGCACGCCGAGGATGGGCAGCCCGAAGGTGAGGAACACCGGGTCGCGGAACGGCGCCAGCAGGGAGCCCACCGCGCCCGGGGACGCGTGGGCGTCGCCCGTCGTCGTCCGCTCGGGGCGCGTCTCCGGCAGGAGCAGCCAGATGCAGCAGCCGTAGACGAACGTGGTGATGGCGTCCGCGATGAAGAGCGTCAGGTACCCGAAGCGGACCATGAAGCCCGCCAGCGGCAGCGCGACGGCGAAGCCCACGTTGATGACCCAGTAGAGCAGGCCGAACGCGCGGGGCCGGTCCTGGGGCGGCACCACGTCCGCCACGGCGGCGGACACCGCGGGCCGGTAGATTTCCCCCATCACCCCGAGCGAGAAGGCCGCCAGCGAGATGGCGCCCGGCTCGCGCGCGAAGCCCAGCCCGAGCATCCCCACCGAGCCCAGCCACAGTCCGCCCGCCAGCGTGAGGCGCCGGCCGACGCGGTCCGCGAGCGTCCCACCGAGCGGCCCGGCGATGACCGCGCCCAGGCCGTAGAGCGACACGGTGAGCCCCGCCTGCTCCACGCTGAAGCCCCGCTCGCGCGTGAGGTAGAGCGCGAGGAACGGCACCACGAAGCTGCCCAGCCGGTTGACCAGCGTGCCCACCCACAGCACCCAGTACGTGCGCGGCAGACCGCCCGCCATCTCCTTCAGCCCCCGCGCCAGCGCGCCCGTCATGACCGCCCTCCCATCCGGACCGCGAGGAGGGACACGCGACGCACGAGCACGAGGTGGGAAACCATGGCTGCGGCGCAGCATGCGCCAGCGGAGCGCGCGCTCCAAGTCGAGCCCGCTGTGCGCCTCCAGGTCCCGCGAGTCCTCGTGCTGCTTTGTGTCCCGAGCATCGGGGCGGCACGGACGGAGGAGGCAGCGCTCGCCTGAAACCGGTCCGGGGTGGGTGGGCGCCGGAGCCACCGGCGGGGCCGCATGGCCCCAGTGGGCCCCGCATGGCGGCGCTTGCCTGGCGGGGCCAGACGCTCCTCGGTGGTGGGGGCCTCGATGCGCGAAGCCCCCTGGCCTCGTCCTGATGGAGCGGGCGCGAGGAGCATGGCGGTGCTTGCCTGGCGGGGCCAGACGGTCGCCTGTGGTGGGGGCCTCGATGCGTGAAGCCCCCTGGCCTCGTCCTGATGGAGCGGGGCGCGAGGAGCATGGCGGCGCTTGCCTGGCGCGGCCAGACGCTCCTCGGTGGTGGGGGCCTTGATGCGCGAAGGCCCCTCGCCTCGTCCTGATGGAGCGGGCGCGAGGACGAAGTGCCCGTCGCCGTCGCGCGGGAAGAGGAGGACGCGAGGCCTTCGCCAACTCGCGGGGTGGGCGGAGGCCGTGTCCCGCGCGGGGCGCGGGATGCGCGGGCCTCCACGGTGTCTCGGGCCGTCTGGCTCCGAGGACGGCGACAGGCCGGCTCGGGACGCCGGCCTCGCCGGGAGGGCTCCACGCCGGAGCGATTCCTGGAGGACGCACCCGTGGCCCCGGGGCGCCGGGCGTCGGTGGGCGCCGTGGGCGCGCGCGACATCTGGCTGGAGGTCCGTGGGGACCTGCGGCAGAACGGGCGTGGCGGGCGGAGCGTGGCCGCGCCGAGGGCGTGGCGGAGGGCGGCAGTCACGGCGAGGGAGTCGCGGGTGTCATGAGTCAGGTCATCGGGTTGCTGGGGACGTGTCTGGTGCTGGGCGTTCTGGCCCGGCGCAGCGGCAAGTTCCCCGAGGGGTCCGCGGGGCCGTTCAACACCTTCGTGCTGTACGTGGCGCTGCCGGCGCTGGTGCTGCGGGTGATGCACCGGCTGGAGTTCGTGCCGTCGCTGCTGGTGGCCGCCGTGGTGCCGTGGCTGTACTACCTGGCCGCCGGTCCGTTCTTCCGGTGGCTGGGGCCGAAGCTGGGCCTGTCGAAGGCGTCCGTGGCGGCGCTGGTGCTGACGGGCGGGCTGGGCAACACGGCCTTCGTGGGGCTGCCCATGGCGGAGGCGCTGCTGGGGCAGGAGGGCCTGGCGGTGGCGGTGGTGGCGGATCAACTCGGCTCGTTCCTGGTGCTGTCCACCCTGGCGACGCTGGCGGCGGCGAAGGCGGGCGCGGAGGCGGAGCTGCCCGCGAGCGCGCTGGCGCGCAAGGTGGCCACCTTCCCCCCGTTCGTGGCGCTGGTGCTGGCGTTGTTGCTGCGGCCGGTGAGCTATCCCCTCTGGGTCGACGCGGTGCTGGAGCGGCTGGGCGCGCTGCTGACGCCGCTGGCGCTGTTCTCCGTGGGGTTGCAGCTGCGGCTGTCGGGCGTGAGGGCGCGGCTGCCGGCGCTCACCCTGGGCCTCTCCTACAAGCTGCTGCTGGTGCCGGGCGTGGTGGCGCTGGGGCTGTGGGCCCTGCCCGGCCTGTCGCCGGTGGTGGTGCAGGCCACGCTGCTCCAGTCGGCCATGGCGCCCATGGTGAGCGCCGCCATCCTCGCCGCCGAGCACCGGCTGGACCCGGAGCTGTCCGTGCTGATGGTGGGCGTGGGCATCCCCCTGTCCTTCCTCTCCGCGCCCGCGATGCTCTGGCTGGTGCGCTGAAGCCGCGGCGGGTGACGCGGGCGCGCCACGGCTGCCCGCCTGCCCGTCGGCCGGGTGCGCGGACGGCTCGCTGAAGTGCAGGCCGCGCTCCCTATCTTCCCTGCATGGCCGAGCAACCACCGAAGGCCTCCGGCGCGCCCGGAGGAGACCCGAGGCGGATGGAGGTCCGGCGCTCCGTGGCGGAGCTGGGCGCGCGCACCTATGCCATCCAACTGCTTTCCGACGCGGGCATCCCGTTCCTGGTGGGCGGGGCCTATGCCTTCGCCCACTACACGGGCATCTACCGCGACACCAAGGACCTCGACCTGTTCCTCCACAAGGAGGACGCCGACCGGGCCATCTCCCTGCTGGCGCGCAACGAGTGGCGCACCGAGCACGACGTGCACGGCTGGCTCCACAAGGCCTTCTGGGAGGACTTCCTCGTCGACCTCATCTTCGGCTCGGGCAACGGCATCACCGCCATCGACGAGGCCTGGTTCGCGCACGCCGTCCCCGCGCAGGTGCTGGGCTGCACGTGTCGCGTGCCGCCCGCCGAGGAGATCTTCTGGAGCAAGGCCTTCGTCCTCGAGCGCGAGCGCTTCGACGGCCACGAGCTGACCCACCTGCTGTTGAAGACGGGGCCCACGTTCGACTGGCAGCGGCTGCTGCGCCGCTTCGACCGGTACTGGGAGGTGCTGCTGTCGCACCTGCTCTTCTTCCGCTTCGCCTACCCGTCCGACCGGGCCACCGTCCCGGACTGGCTGATGACGGAGCTGCTCACCCGCGCGGAGAACTCCGTGGAGCAGGGGAACTGGGCCCGGCGCGTCTGCCGGGGGCGGCTGCTGTCCCCGGTCAGCTACCACGTGGACGTCGACGAGTGGGGCTACGAGGACGGCCAGGCGTGGGACGCCCGCGAGCGGGGCAGCCCCGACCCGTCGTTGACCTCGGGCGGCGCGCCGGACCCCCACGGACCGCACTGACGGACGGGCCCTCGCCAGGGCGGGCCTGAGCACACCGTGTTCACGGCCCTACCTTTCCCCCACGGCAGAGAGTCAAGGCGGGGGCACCCATGTCCGCACCATCGCGCGTCTTCACGAAGCTGAGCGCCATCCTGCTCGCGGCCGGGCTCGTCTCGCCCGCGAGCGCCCAGCTGGCCGCCACCGCGCGCGGCGGCCCCATCCAGCTGCGGGTCGGCGACGCGTCGCTCGCCGTGTCGGTCGACGCCGACACGGTGCGAGGTGGCGGCTTCGCGTTGCGCCGCACGGGCTCGCGCCTCACCGGCACCGTGCGCGGCGGCAACCTGGACCTCGGCTGGCGTCGCGGCGGCGTGTCGGGCCGCGTGGGCGTGGAGGACGTGCGCCTGGAGCTGTCGCGCATCGCCTCCGAGCAGGGCCTGCGCCTCGACGGGGAGCTGGCGAGCTGGGACACGTCGCTCATCCTGTCGCCGCTGGGCATCACCGGCTCGGTGGGCGGGTGCGACTATTCGATGACGGTGGCGGGCGGACAGTACACCGGCTGGCGCACCTGCCAGGAGGAGAATGGCGGCGAGCCCACCGCCGTCACGCTCGGCCTGCCGGAGCAGATCCACGACCTGGACGACGCCGAGCAGGCCACGCTGGTGGCGCTGCTGCTCTCCGAGAAGGGCATCGCGCCGACGCCGCCCCGCGCCACGCCGGGCCCCGGACGCACCGTGGAGGGCCCGGGCTCACCGGACGCCCCACGGAGACGGTGAGCGGCGTGTGTGGAGTGGACGGGACGCGCGCGGTGGCGCGAGCGTGACGCGCCACCGGAGTGGGTGGGGAACAGAGGGCCTCAGGCCGACGCGGACATGCCGAAGGACAGCTCGACGCCGGACTCCTTCACGCGCATGCGAGGCTTGGACAGCCAGTGGCACTTCGGACAGTAGCTGTGCGCGCCGGCCGGACTGGCCCGCACCGTCACGGCTCCACCACAGAGCACACAACCGTCAGGCAGGACGAAGTCGGCGAACCGCTCGCCGATGTTGCTCTCGAATTCGGTCATGCCCTTGAGTTAACGCAGCCAGCGCGCCGCACAAGGCGACCTCGTGGTGCGAGACGGCCACGCACCGCTGGCGCACCCATGCTCACCTGGAAGCGAGCAGGCGGGCGACCAGGCCATTCCTGCAATCCTTACCGTCGGCGCGGGGGAGTGACGGGCCGCGGACACCGCAACCCCTGGCGGGAGCGTGGAAGGGCTGGCACGTGGATTGATTCGTCGTGGCCAGGACGCGGGAGAGGGGGATGGCATGGCTGGCGTGCAACGGGTGGAGGTGCGGCGGACGCGTGGGGGTTGGGGCGTAGAGGTGCACACGGGGGAGGGAGAGGTGCGCTGCTACCGCTACCGGAGCGAGGCGCAGGCGCGCTTCTTCGCGGCGGTGTTCCAGCTGGGGCCCCGGGTGCTCCCGCCCGAGAGCGCCCCCCGCAGGGGGAAGGCCCGCCGGGCGGCCTGAGGGCCCCACCCGTGGGGGCGGCGGGGCCCTCCGAGCCTCCAGGCGGGGCCGCCGTGGCTTCCCTCTACCCTTGCGGGCGGGATTCGGAGAGGCTCCGGCCCATGAGTGACGCGACGAAGCCCTTCCTCCATCGGCCCAACCGGCAGCACATCACCAAGGAGCCGGACCCGTCGGGCCGCTGGTCCACGCAGTTCCCCGACATGATTGGCTACGGCAGCCAGGGCGGCGGCAAGGTGCCGGCCGACTTCGGCTGGAACACCAACCCCAAGCAGTGGCAGGAGGAGATGACGCCCAACACGCTGGCGGAGCGCTTCAACGAGCTGCGCGTGCTGCCGGTGAAGCCGGAGGCCCCGGCCCTGCCCGAGTCCACGACTCCGGCGAAGTAGTCCGTCGCCCCGCGCGGCCCGCTAGCTGAAGGGCAGCGCCGCGAGCCTCTCGCGGAAGCGCTCCAGCAGGCCGCGCGCGGTGGCCGCGTCCAGGCCCTCGGCGGCCTCCTGTCGCGCCTTGCGCAGGAAGCCGTCGAACGGGGCCGAGCGTCCGTAGAGCGCCGCCGCCGTGTCCACCGCGTCCGCGAGCACCCGCGCCGCGCCCCGTGAGCCGAGCGCCAGGTGCATCTCCGCCTGCTCCAGCTTCGCGCCGCAGGAGGCCCACACCTTGCGGTCGTGCACCGTGAGCCACGCGCGCGTCACGTCCTCCGTCGTCTCGTCGAGGAAGGCGAGGAACGGCTCGACGAGGCCGGGCAGCGTCTGCGCCGCAAGCTCGGCGCGCGCCCCTTCCTCCTGCACGCGCGCGCGCAGCCGCAGCACCGTGTGCTTCTGCGGCGTGCGCAGCGCCACGGAGGCGGGCAGGGTGATGAAGGCGGACAGGCTCTCCGCCACCTGTCGCGCCAGCGCGGGCCGCGACGCGGGCTCCGCCTTCGCCGCGCGCTCCAGCCGCCCCTGCAGCGAGCGACGCAGGTCCGCCGCCGCCGCGCGCAGGGCCGCCCTCGCGCCCACTTGATGGACGTAGCCGGGCACCACGTCCTCGCGACGCACGTCCTCGAAGGCCGCCGCCGTCAGGTACACCAGGTCGCCGATGCGCACGCGGAAGTCCGCGCGGAACGCCTGCAGCTCCGCCATCAGCGTCCAGCGGTCGCTCACCACCTCCGGCCGCCGCATCTGCTGGCCCAGCTCCGACACGCGCTTCGACAGCCGCTCCGCGCTCGCGTGGAGCACCGCCTCGACCTCCTGCGCCAGCCGCTCGTCGGAGCTGGCGGGAGGCGGCGCCCAGCCCTCGTCGCCGGGGCCCGCGGGCCGCGAGGGCGGTGGGAACTCCTTGTGGATGGCGGTGACCAGCTGGTTGACGCCCACCAGCGTGTCGCCGATGGCCGGCGCCATCGTCTCCCACAGCGCCAGGTCCGCGCCCTCGTCCGGCTCCACCGTGGTGGGCTCGTACTTCGCGATGCTCAGGTGCCCCAGCCGGTCGATGGCCACCGCCGCGGCGCGGTGGACGCGCACGAGGCGGTCCGCCACGTGCCTGTCGGTGATCGACTCGAGGAGCTCCTCCAGCCGGGAGGGCAGCGCGTCCGGAGGGATGCGGGGCTTGGGAATCGGCGCGGGCATTCGGCGCGGCACGCTAGCGCGCACCAGCCCCCGGAGTCGAAGCGCCCCCGCTGGGAGCAAGGCGGCCTCCCGGCATAGAGTCGCGCAGGGGAGAACGCATGAAAGACGGATTTCGCCGACACCTGAAGGTGGGCGCGCTGCTGGCGCTCCCGCTCGTGGGCCTCTGGCTGCTGGCGTCATGGGACCTGTGTCTGTCCGCGCGGGTGTTCCGGGGGGTGCGCATCCAGGAGTGCCCGGACGGGAGCTTCCGGCAGACGGTGGGTGTGGAGGCACTCGCCCTGGCGCGGGGCGTCGCGGGCGAGGTCGCCGTTTGGGCGGACGCGCATGCCCCCAGGGCGGAGACGGGCGAGGTGATGCGCGGGCGGGTGGTGCGCGGCTCGGTGGAGCTGTTCCTGGTGGACGCGGACGAGAAGCAGACGCCGCTGTCGCCGGACGAGGACTCCGCCTGGAAGAGGGATGACCTCGGCGTGCTGCGCGCGCGCGTCAAGCTGCCGTGGGTGCCGGACGGGGACTACCGGCTGCGCGCCCGCGTCCACACGCCGCTGGGCACGGATTCCGTCGACGCGGCGCTCGCGCTGTACTCGCGCGCGGCGGTGCATGTGCTGACGGACCGCCCGCTGTACGAGCCCGGCCACGAGGTGCGCTTCCGCGCGGTGGCGCTGGCCGCGAAGGACCTGTCGCCGCTCGAGGGGCGTCCCGGGACGTGGTTCGTGAAGGACCCCTTCGGCGAGGTGGTGCTGGAGGAGCGCGCCCCGGCGGGGCCGTGGGGGGTCGTGGCCGGGGCCCTGCCGCTGGACCGGGGCGCGCCCACGGGCACGTGGACGGTGTCGTGGGCGAGCGGCACGGCGCGGAGCATCGCCACGTTCCAGGTGGAGCCCTTCACCCTGCCGCGCTTCCGCGTGGAGGCGGCGGGCCTGGCGCCCTACTTCCGGGCGGGGGACGTGCCGGAGGTGGAGGGACGGGTGACGTATGCCTCGGGCGCCCCGGTGGTGGACGCGGAGGTGGAGTTCGAGTGGACCCCGGGCGGGAGCTGGCCTCCGCCTTCCGAGTGGAGCGCGGGAGCCCTGCCGCGGCGCGCGCGCTCCGACGCGGCGGGGCGCTTCCGCGTGAAGCTGCCCCGGGTGCCTCCGGACCTGCGCGGCGAGAACACGCTCTCCGCGGTGGTGTCCGCGCGGGACGCCGCGGGGGACCGGGTGGCGGGGGCCGTGCGGCTGCTGCTCGTCGAGGACTCCCTGTCGGTGTCCGCGGTGACGGAGCTGGCGGATGGGCTCGTCGAGGGCTTCAACAACCGCGTCTACCTGCGCGTGCAGACGCCGGACGGACGCGTGCTGCCGGGCGCGGAGGTGCGGGTGAGGCGCGAGTGGGACCCGCGCGACGAGGGCGTGCGCGCGGTGGCGGACGAGGACGGCGTGGCCTCCTTCCAGCTGGACCCGGGGCCCCCGGTCAACGTGGTGGTGCCGCCCATGCCGGTGCGGCGCGTGGCGCCTCCTCCCCCGGTGCGCCTGGCCTGGGCGAGGGACCTGCTGGCGCAGGGGGTGGACGCGTCGCCCCGGGACCTGGTCGCGCTGGAGGGCTGGCTGCCGGCGCTCGTCCCGTGCGCGCGCTTCGTCAGCGAGAACGTGAGCGCCCAGGAGGTCGAGGTGGCGCTGCGCGCCGGTCCGGGGGGCGCCGTGGTGGATGTTGTGACGCGCGACGAGCCGCTGGCCACCTGCGTGGGCGGCGTGCTGCGGGGCCGTGCGTTCCCCTCGCCGGGCGAGCGGGTGCTGCGCATCGGGCTGAACCTGAACTCGATGGACGTGCCCGGCCTGTCGCTCGACACGACGCCGGCCTTCGGTGAGGAGCGTCACATGGCGGCGCTGCTGTCGAACGCGGCGCTGGACGCGCGCGCCTGCCTTCCCTCGAAGCTGGAGCGGTCCATGGTGCTTCCCGCGACGCTCGTCTGGCGCCGGAGCGCGCGGGGCGAGGTGTCGACGTCGTGGATTCCCACGCCGAAGTCGGGCGACACGGCGCTGCTCCAGGCGGTGCCCTGCGTCCAGGAGCGCTTCGCGCGCCTGCGCGCCGAGGAGGGCGCGAACGCGCAGGACGAGGCCATGGGGCTGGTGCGTTTCTCGGCGCACCCCGCCCGAGGCGTCCAGCCGGCGGACGTGCCCTCCGCGACCACCTTCCTGGGCTACGAGCTGCGGGTGTCCGCGAAGGTGGAGGGGCGCGAGGTGGGCGACACGAAGCTGACGCTGCGCCCGGCGACGGTGCCGCCGGCCCGCCTGCGCGCGACGCCGGTGCTGGCGAAGGCGGGCGAGGAGGTGCGCGTCGACCTGATGCGCGGCCCGGGCTTCTCGGGGACGCTGCCGAAGGAGCTCGTGCTCCAGGCGGGCGAACACACGCTGAAGGAGAAGCTGGCCAAGGGCGTCATGTCGGCGCGCTTCAAGCTGCCAGCGGACTTCGAGGGCTGGGCGGAGGCGCGCTGGGAGGGCGCGGTGGCGCGCGTCTTCGTGGCGCCGAAGGCCCGGCTCTCCGTGGAGGTCGCGTCGGAGCGGCCCGTGTACGCGCCCGGCGCGCTGGCGCGGCTCGAGGTGCGCACGCAGGTGGATGGAAAGGCGGGGCCGGCGGCGGTGGGCCTGTTCGGCGTGGACGAGTCGCTGCAACAGCTGGCGCCCCTGCTCGGCGTGGACGCCCTGGGCAGCGTGCGGCCGGCGCCGAAGGTGGATGTCCCCGCGTTCGGGGTGCATGACGGACAGGCGCTCGCCATGGGGCGCATCCGAGGCAACAACGCGATGGCCGCGGCCCTGCTGCGCGTGAGCGTGGTGCCCACGCACGAGACGGCCGAGCCCTGGACGGCGGCGAACGCCGTCTCCGACTTCGCCCCGGACGCGGAGCTGACCGAGCCCTTCTACGCGGTGCTGAGCGAGCTGCACACCCGCGTTCGCGCCTGGGAGGAGAAGGCCGCGGAGGGAGAGACGCTGTCCGCCGAGGGCATGGCGAAGCTGTGGGAGCAGTCGCTGGAGGCCTGCGCCGCGCGCGGCGAGAAGGTGACGGACGCCTTCGGGCGGAAGCTGCGGCTGTCGCGACTGCCACAGGACCTGCTGTCGCTGACGGACCCTCGCGCCGTGGTCTTCGACGGGACACGGCTGCCGGAGGACGTGGAGAACTGGAACACGTGGGTCGCCCGGGAGGCGCCATGAAGCGCACGGTCATCGTGGGGGTGGTGTGTTTCGTCGCCGGGCTGCTGGTCCCGCTGGGCCTGGTGTTGTTCGGCGACAACCTGCGCAAGCTCTTCGGGGCGTCCGCCTCCGCGCTGGCGGGCTCGGAGGCGGAGATGGACATGATGGTCGCCGCGAAGCAGCAGGTGTTGGAAGAGGTGGAGGATCGTCCGCCGCCGATGGCGCCACCGGCCCCGCCGGGCGGCGGAGGCAAGGGCGGCGTCGGCACGGTCTTCGGCGGAAGAGGGCTGGGGGGCGACCTGAAGACCGCCCTCTCCAACATGATGGGCGCGGAGGGGGGCGAGTTGGAGCCGCCCGAGCCCGAGGTGGCGCGGAGCCGCGCCTGGTTCCCGGAGACCTTCCTCTTCGAGCCGCTGGTGGTGACGGACGCGTCGGGCAGCGCCTTCGTGCCGGTGCGCGTGCCGGACCGGCTCACCTCCTGGCGAGTGCTGGCGCTGGCCCACTCGCGCTCGGGCGCGCAGGCGGGGGCGGTGACGCGCTTCACGGGCACGCTGCCCACGTACGTGGACCCGGTGCTCCCGCCCTTCCTCCGCGCGGGTGACGCCGCGCGCCTGCCGGTGCAGGTGGTGAACACGACGGACGCGGTCGTCGAGGCGCCCCTCCAGGTCGAGGCCACCGGCGTGGTGGTGGAGGGTGGCGCGCGCACGGTGCGCGTGCCGGCGCGTGGCAGCGTGGTGGAGTACGTGACGGTGCGCGCGAAGGAGGCCGGGCCGGTGACGGTGCGCGCGTCGCTGGGCACCGCGGACGCGGTGGCGCGACCCCTGGAGGTCTGGCCCACCGGTCGCCTGGTGTCGAGCGAGGTGGGCGGGACGCTCGCGGACGCGCGCACGCTGACGCTCCAGGGCCCCACGGAGGCGCAGCCGGGCAGCGAGCGCGTGCGGCTCCAGGTGTTCCCGGGCGGGCTGGGCGTGCTGCGCTCGGAGCTGGTCTCCGCCGGCGCGCGCGAGGACCTGGACGACGTGGGCTACGCGCTGTCGCTCCTAGGCCGCGCGCCGGAGCTGCTGACCGCGTTGGGCGAGGCGAAGGCGGCCGAGGAGCTGAAGGCGGCCTTGTCCGCGCCCTCGGGCACGCGCCCGGCGCGTCCGGAAGGCCCGACGCTCGTCGACGTGGAGAAGCTGCGCGTCCTGCTGTCGAGGACCACGCAGCGCGCGCTGCGCCTGGGGCGGGCGCCGGACGTCGCGACGGCGTCGCTGCTGGCGGAAGGGGCGCTGGCGCACCCGTCCAGCGCGGTGCTGACGCGCCTGGGAGAGCGGCTGTCGGCCCTGGTGGCGAGCGCGCAGCGGCCGGACGGCACCTGCCTGGGGGGCGAGGGCTGGCCCCTGCAACGGGTGCTGGTGGCGACCGCGGACTGCGCGCGCGCGGTGCTCGCGGGGGCGGGGACACCCGACGGCAAGCGACGCCTCGCCCTCTTCTCCGCGCGGGCGCTGGGCGCGGTGGAGCGCAACCGCGCGCACGTGACGGAGGGCTACACGGCGGCGGCGCTGCTGGCGAGCGGCGTGGTGACCGGCGCCCTGCGGGACACGCTGCGCGCGCAGGTGCGCGAGGCGCTCCAGACGCGGGAGGGCGGCGCGTACCTGCCGGTGGAGAAGGGCGTGCTCGGGGCGGACGGGAGGCGGCCCTCGGAGCTGGAGGCGACGGCGCTGGCGGTGCTGGCGCTGGAGGGCGACGCGAAGGCGCCGCTGGCCGACCTGGGCGCGACGCTCCTGAGCGGCTACGAGCCGGCGTCGGGCTGGGGGAGCGGCCACGCCAACCGCGTGGCGCTGCGGGCGGTGCAGACCCTCTTCAAGGAGCCCCTGCCGCCGCGGGTGCGCGTGGTCCTCAAGCGCGACGGGCAGCTCCTCACCGAGGGCACCTACGACGCCCAGGCCCTGCGCGAGGTGCTGGCGCTGGAGGTGGCCGCGCCGGGCTCCGCGGGGAGCCATTCCTGGGAGGTGTCCGCGGAGCCCGCCATGCCCGGCCTGGGCTTCCGGTTGTCCCTGGCGGCCTTCGTCCCGTGGAAGCAGGAGGCCGGGGAGGAGCTGACGCTGACGGTGAAGCCGCCCGCCGAGGCGCGCGTGGGGCAGCCGGTGGAGGTGGGCGTGCGCGCCGTCGCTCCGTGGAAGTCTCCGCTGGAGCTGCGCTACGAGCTGCCCGCGGGCGTGCAGGTGGACGCGGCGAGCCTCGACGCGCTGGTGGCCTCCGGCACGGCGACCTCGTGGGAGTCCCAGGACGGCGTGCTGACGGTGCAGGTGCCCCCCCGGAACGAGGTGAATGCCTTCCAGGCGAACTTCCGTGTCATCCCCACGCTGGCCGGCGCCCTGCAATCGGGCGCCACCTCCCTGCGGGGAGTGGACCGCCCGAGCCTCGTCTCCTACGTACCTCCCGCTACCTGGGCGGTGCGCTGAACGGCGGTGTCCCCTGGGACTCCGGCGCCTGCGTGTGTCTTGAGAAACGCACGCGCGGGCGCCGAGTGTCGGGTCGAGGGCGTCTGGAACCTGCACGGCAGGGCAGGATGATGGCGTCGGCGGTGAGTCCTCGACGGTAATGCCAAGACTCCGGCGAGCGTCGTGTGGCCGGACCTGGCTTCGTCTGTGTCAGTGGTCCTTCGCGGGTGACACCATGGAGCTCGACGGCATGGAGCTCGACGGCGCGGAACGAGATGAGTTGCTGCTGGCCTTGTTGGGGGCATTTCCCTCGGTCGAGGAGCTACGCCGGGTCCTGGCCTCGGGTTGTCACCGGGACCTGGAGGCGCTCGCTCCGACGGGAGGGCCGAAGGAGCGGGCATCCAGGCTCATCCACCGCGCGGAGTCGGAGGGGTGGACGCGGGAGCTGGTGACGGGGGTGCACAACGTGCAGCCGCGCCACCCGAGGTTGCACCGCTTCCTCCAGGGCTACCTGGCGTCGGTGCAGCGGAGCATCCCATGGCGCAGCCTGGAGCGCATCGTCGGCTCGGCGTGGCGCGAGGGCGGCGCGGCGAGGTGGCGGCGGCGGTTGGCGGCCATCGAGCGGCGCGTGTGCCGGGTGGAGCCCGTGGTGGGCGCGTCGCTGGGCACGGGCTTCCTGGTGTCGCGCGACGTGGTGGTCACCAACTACCACGTCATCGAGAACCGGCTGTTGGAGTCGCTGCGCGTGCGCTTCGACCACAAGGTGCTGCCGGACCGGACGCTGCTCCAGCCGGGCAAGGAGTACGCGGTGAAGCGCTGCATCGCGCGCAGCACGTACAGCCCCGCGGACCTGATGCACCCGCGCCCACGCGAGGCCACGCCGGACGAGCTGGACTACGCCTTCCTCCAGGTGGAGGGGGCGCCGGGGGAAGAGGTGGTGGAGGGCGAGCGGCGCGGCTGGCTGGAGCTGCCCGACGAGCCGACGCCCTTCCCCCCGGGCTCGCCGGCGCTCATCGTCCAGCACCCCGAGGGCCAGCCGATGAGCGTGGCGGTGGACGAGTTCCTGGCCGTCAACGCGTCGCGCACGCGGGTGACGTATGGCACGTCGACGAGCCCTGGCTCCTCCGGCGCGCCGTGCTTCACGCAGGACCTGCGGCTGGTGGCGCTGCACCACAGCGGCGGGCCGCGCATGCCTTCCAAGATGGGACACAACGAGGGCATCCCCACGGACACCATCCGCGAGAGCCTGTCCCCGGAGGTGCTGGAGCTGCTCGGCTGGAGCTGAGGGGCGCGAACTGGAGGCGGGGAGGGCTGCTGTTATCGTCATCGGATGTCCTCCTCGTCCGACTCCCGCGTCCGGGGTGCTGCCCGGACCCTGTTGCTGGCGCTCCTGCTCGTCGTGCCGTGGCGCCTGTCCCGGGCGGCGGAGCCTCGGCTGCGCGTGGCGGGCTCCACGGCGAACGGCGAGGTGAAGCTGCGCACGACGGTGGAGGACTTCCGCGACGTGCTGCGCGTGGACCTGCTGGTGCCTCCGGCGGGGCCGGACGCGGGCGTGGTGGAGGCGCTGGAGGGTGGCGTGACGGTGCGCGTGGACCCGCTCCAGGGCCCGGATGGCACGCTGGTGCCGGTGGTGGCGAAGGTGGTGGAGGCGGCGGATGGCGGTGTCACGGCGCCGCTGTCCGCGCGTGAATCGGTGCACGTCGAGCTGTCCGCGAAGCTGCCCTCGGCGGGGGACTACACGGGCCAGGTGGTGCTGGTCCACGAGCGGGGGCCCGAACAGAGGACCTTGACGGTGACGCGGGTGGTGCCGGTGCCGGTGGTGCAGTTCGTCGCGCCCGCGCCGACGCTGGCCACCTCCGGTCGGACGTGGGGCTCGATGGACGCCACGGTGCGGCTGGCCTTCAAGGAGACGGCGGGCGTGGGCGGCACGGTGTCGGTGCCGCGGCTGTTGCCGCTCCAGCGCAAGTCGCCGGACCTGGGGATGGCGTGGGTGCAGTCTCGCGTCGAGGGGGCGCGCTTCGCGCTGGAGGGCGCCGGGCCGGAGGGGCGGGACGTGGAGCTGCTCGCGAGCGGCGGCGGCATCGACGTGGCCCCGCATGGCGGCGGGACGTTGTTGGTGTCGCTGCACGGCCTGGAGGGACCGGGCGAGTACACGGGCACGGTGCGGATGACGGTCCCGCATGGGACGGCGGTGGAGCAGCCCTTCACCGTCTGGGTGCGAACGCCGTGGCAGTGGGGCGCGCTGCTCATCGCGTTGGGCGCGGTGTGCTCGTATGGCGTTCGTCTGTATGCGCGCAACCTGCGTCCCCGGGCCGAGCGGCTGGCGCGGGCGCGTGTCCTGCGTGGACGCGCGGTGGCGCTGATGAACGGGCAGGCCGAGGGAGGCAGGTCCCTGGGGGAGGCCCTGGTGGCGCGCCTCGACTCGCTCATGTCGGAGCTTCACAGGCCGGTGCGAGGCATCCGCGTGGGCGACGCGGAGCTGGCGCGCGTGGAGCCGGAGCTGCGGCTCTACGCGGCGTGGGGCGCGGCGAACCGGGAGCTCCAGGCGCTGCCGGAGGAGCTGCGGCCGGAGGCGGTGCGGACGCTGCTCGCGGAGGTGGAGGACGCGCTGCGCGGGGGCGAGGTCCCGGTCGCTCGGCTGACGGAGCTGTTGACCGCGGTGCGAGGGCAGAATGTGGCGGCGCTGGCGACGGCGGCGATGGAGGTGAAGCTCCAGGAGCTGGAGGCGCAGGTGACGGCCCTGACGCGGCAGCTCGGGGAGGACCACCTGGGGTTCCGGCTCCACTACGAGCTGTTGCCGAAGGTGCGTGAAGTCCGCGCGCGGGCGACGAAGGGGGACCTGGTCGCCGCGCGCAAGCAGTTCGAGCAGACCCGCCGCGCCTACTTCGACATCCTGTGCGCGGAGCTGTCGGTGGCCGTCGCCTCGTCGCGGGCGCCGCGAGGCTTCTCGTATGAGGAGTGGCGGGAGCTGACCACCGAGGTGAAGGAGCGGCTGAAGCAGGCCCGGGCCCGCGCCGACGTGAGCGTGGACGAGGGCTTCGCGCTGTACCAGGGCGCGTACGCGCACTACGTGCGCCGGCTCATCCTCGAGCTGCGGGACGAGGTGAAGGCGTTCCGCGCGGAGGTGTCGGACGCGCGCGAGGGCGCGTTGGACGCGGTCGAGGCGAAGCTGCACGAGGCGATGGCGAGCATGTCGACGGAGTCGCCGCACCTGGCCTCGGAGACGTACCGGGCCGCGAGGGATGCGTTCCAGGCCGTGCAGGTCGCGCGGCTCAAGGCTCGCGTCGACGCGGTTCGGGAGGCCGTGTCGGCGAAGCGAGCGGAGGCGCGGACGCCCGAGCAGCGCGAGGAGCTGGCGCGGGTCGACGCGCTGCTGAATGAGGCCCTGGCGCTCGCCGCCGAGTCCTCCGCGGAGGCCACGCGGAAGGTGGAGGACGCGAAGACGTTGCTCGAGAGCGACCCGAGCCAGCCCCGCGCCGCGGCCAGTCACGTGGGGCTGGAGTCGTTCTCCATGAGCTCCACGGCGGGCGCGACGACGGAGGTGACGCCCGCGGCGAGCGCGCCCGCCGGAGGGAGCCTCCCGTCGCTACCGGAGGGCGCGGCCGTGGGCGGGATGGACGCGGCGAGCGAGCTGCTGGAGGGAGTGCCCCTGCCCGCGCCGCGCTACCTGTGGCTGGTGGAGCTGGGCGTCCTGGGGCTGCTCACCGTCATCGCGGTGGTGCTGGGCCTCCAGCTCCTGAATGTCTTCTCACCCACGTGGGGTGGGTTCGGGGCGGGGATGACCGCCTTCCTCTGGGGCTTCGGCCTTCACCAGGTAGGCAACGCGACGTTCGACGGGCTCACCGGGTTGATGGCGCGAGTGGAGCGACCGGGCGCCCCAGCGGGCGGCGGCACCTGACGCGCGTCGGGCCTCCATCCCGTCGAGCGCCACGTCCAGGACGCCACCGACGACGTGGTTGACCCAGCGGACCATCCCGTACGAGGCGGACACCGTCAGGTCGTGCACCGCGCGCACGGTCCGCACCGGCGCCGCGATGACGGGGATGTGCTCCAGGAGATTGAACGGCCACGCGGACGTCTGCAGGTGGACGCGCTGCACGGCGCGGGAGCCCTCGTCCACGGCCTCCTGCAACAGGTCCTTCAGTCCTCGCCAGCGACTCATGTGGCCTCCGTTTCGAAGCAGGCGCGGATACGCGCGTACACGTCCGGGTGGTGGGCGAGCGCGAGGTGGTCGATGCCAGTGACGATGCTGACGTTCTCCTGGGGGAACAAGGGTTCGGTGTCCGCGGTGCGCGCGCGACCGGCGGCGCTCGACAGTGGCACCACGCCGTCCCCGAGGAAGGCGGAGAGCGCGTGGTCCTCTTCCTGTCCCAGCGCTCCGACGATGAGGTGATGGACGATGCCTGGAGGGAGTGGCGCGGGGGGCGGGACGACCGTGTTGCGCTGTTTCGCCCAGTCCTGTCGCCGCCATCTGCCGGTGCCCAGGTCCTTGATGCCGTCGCTGCGCAAGTCCGCGATGTCCGCGATGAGCTGCGTATAGGGGCTGGGCAGCACGCGCAGCACCTGCGCGACGACGTTGCCCACGCGCTCCAGCGGGCTGCCCAGGTGTGGCACGCCGATGGAGAAGCAGCGGCGCACGTGGGACAGCCAGGAGAGGTTTCGCTCCGCCGCCACGTGACAGGCGCCTCGCAGGACGAGCCCGCCCATGCTGTAGCCGACGAGCACCAGCTCCGTGACGGGGACGGGGAACTCGGTGACGAGCTGCTCCAGGAGGTGGGCCAGCTGCTCGCCGTTCTCGGAGATGTGCAGGCCGGTGTTGTAGCGCAGGTACAGCGGGGTGATGCCCGCGTCGCGCTCCAGCAGCGTGCCGTAGTTCGTCGTCGGGTCGTCGGGGAACGCCCAGATGGCCTCGGTGACCGCGAGGCCATGGACCCAGATGGCCAGCCGCCCCGTGGTGCGGGGATAGGCGGCCCGCAGCGCCTCGCGCTCCACGGCCAGCGGTTGCCCCGCGAGGTGGAACCCCATGGGAATCGCCAGCGTGTTCTTGCGGCGGTGCAGCGCGTCTCCCAGCACGCCGTTGAGCACCCCGAGCGCGAAGTCCACGCCGCTCCCGGGCGCCTTCGCGGGAGCCGGCGCGACGACCACGTCACTCGCGGGAGATGGGAGCTCCGATTCGGAGCCAGGGCCGTCAGAAGATGCTTCCGAAGCCATCAAGAGCGCCTCCTCTTCTCATGGTGACACAATGCGTCATCCGCTGTCGAACCCGCGCCGGGGAGGCTGCCTGCTTGGCTGGCCCGCACGTAGAGGAGGGGCGCTTGTCCCGCTCCGGTCGTCGGCGCAGCGGTCGCGCTCGTGGAGGAGCGAGTGGTCGGAGGTACTGTCGAAGGAACCCAGGAGGAGGAGTGTCCACTCTTCGAGTTGGCGAACGGCTCTACGAACTCATGGATGTCGGCGGTCATCTGCGCGGAGGAGAGATCCTCTATCTGCGGTGCTGGTCGGACATGCTCATGTCCCGGCACGAGCTGGAAGCGCGCATGCGAAGCGTCTTCTCATGGGCGATGTCGGCGGATGCCGAGCACGTGGAAGCGAGTCTTCAAGTCAGGGTCGAAGGGCGGAGGGTCGCGACCGTCGACGTCTGCGTGACCGACGATGGTCTGGAGATGTCGGGATTCAGTCTGGGTGATTACGATTTCGACATCGTGAGCGACGTTGAAGCCGTCCTGGGGTTCTCCCTCCGTGACGCTTGAAGCGTGTCGCGAGGAATGGGCAGGGCTCCAGCGGGGCTGGAGCGCTCGGTGATCAAGTCGTTCCGCGGCTACTCGGAGTCGCGGGCCCACTGCGCCCTCAGGATTCTCGCGAAGCTCTCACGCTGCCTTGCCCCGGAGCGACGCAGGGAGTCCTGCGCGGCAATCCAGAAGGGATCGAGCCGACTCGAGTCCTCGCGGACGACCTCGACGAGCGCCTCGAGGAAGTTCCGGACACGCTCCGGCTCCTGGCGCGCGGAGTGGGGCACGGCATTCCAATCCCGTTCCTCCACGCGGGAGAGCACGTCGTCGTCGAAGGTGAGCCGCCGGAAAAGAATCGACAGTGAGTCGTCCGGGCCTGGCTCGGTGCTCACCCATTGGAGACGGGAGGAGCCCGCCTCGAGTGCGGGCAGACCGTCGAGCCAGGCTTGCAGCGTCTCGGGAGAGAGCTTCTCTCCGGGAATGGGAGGCTCCACCACGGCCTCTTCGGGGAGGAGGTCGAGCGCCGGCACATCGGGCGTGCCCGTGGGCGAGAAGACCACGGAGCCGACCCGCTTTCCGTCGTCCCCGACGTACGTCGAGAAGGCATCGAGCCGGCGTGCCTCCAGGTCGAAGACGTAGACATAGGCCACGGCCCCCGTGTCATCCGGGGAGACCGGCTCGCCCGGGTCCGCCTCCGTGTGGCGCTCCCCCGCCGTGTGCTCGGGCTGAGACATGCAGTTGGTCCAGCCCCAGGGCGCGTCGTCGATGAGCTGACGCACCACGGATGGCATGTCCCCCTTCGCATCCCGCACGCGCTCCAGGAGGTGTTGGCCGAGGCCCGTCAGGGAGCCGTCCCAGAAGTGATAGACCCCCCGCCAGGGCCGGTGGGAGACGTGCTCGGGGACGCCCGAGCCCGACGTGTACACCGCGATTGCTGCCGGAATCGACATGGTGAACTCCCGCGACGTGTTGTCCGACTCAGCGCTGCCGGTCCTGCATCGTCTTGCGCGTGATGCGGTCGAGCAGCTTCGGGGCGAAGAGCTTGAGCACCTGGCCCACCTTGCCCTTGGTGGTCATCACCACCTCGCGCTCCCGGTGCTCCATGGCGCGCAGGATGATGGCGACGCAGGTGCCCACGTCCATGTTGTTGCCTTCGCTCTCGTCGTGCTTGCTCTGCTGGAGCGGCCTGCCGTCGCTGCCCAGGGCGTTGGCGCGCACGTTGGTGGCGACGAAGCCGGGGCACACCACCGTGACGTCCACGCCGGTGCCCATCAGCTCCACGCGCAGCGAATCGAAGAAGCCATGCATGGCGTGCTTGCTCGCCGCGTAGCCGGTGCGCGTGGGCACGCCCGTCTTCCCCGTCAGTGACGAGACGGCCACCACCAGCCCGCGCCGCGCCTTGAGGTGCGGCAGCGCGTAGTGCGTCGAATACACCGACCCCAGGTAGTTGATGCGCATCAGCCGCTCGAAGAGCCCCAGGTCCGTGACGTCCTCGAAGCGCGCGTCCATGGACACGCCCGCGTTGTTGACGAGCACGTCCACCCCACCGAACGCCTCCACCGCGCGCTCCACCATGCGCTTGCAGGCCTCCGGGTCCCCCACGTCCGTGACGATGGCCACCGCCTGGCCGCCCGCGGCCTCGCACCGCTGCTTCACGCGCTGGAGCGCCTCCTCACCCCGCGCGGCCAGCACCAGGTTCGCGCCCTTCGCCGCCAACGCCACCGCCAGCTCCTCGCCGATGCCCATGGAGGCACCGGTGACAATCACCGTCTTTCCTTGCATGCCGCGCATTCTCACCCCCGGCTTGCGGGCCCGTCGAGGACGCCCTCACGAGGACTCCCCGAGGGACGCCCACACGAACCCACAGGGAAGACACCGGGCGGGAGATCGCCGGGTGACACTTTTCCCAGAGGCCGGTGTTCCCTTCGCGCCAACGCAATTTCCGAGGGGAACAACACCATGTCGTCCATCGCGGTCCTTGCCCAGGTTCCCGCCGAGAACCTGGGGTGGCTCAGCAGCAAGCTGCTCGGCGTCACCCTGACTTCCGCCGAGTGGGTGCTGTGGGTCCTGGTGTGTCTGTCGGTCCTCTCCATCGGCATCATGTTGGAGCGCACGGTGTACTTCGCGCGCAACCGGCTGCCGGACTCGGAGGTCCTGGCGGTGCGCCTGGCGCGGGGCGAGCTGGAGGCGGTGCGCGTGGCCATCCAGGGCAAGCGGGGCATGGAGGCCGCCGTCATCCGCGAGGGCCTCGCGTCCTCCGAGCAGGGCGCCGACACCGTGGAGCAGGTGATTGCCTCCATCATGGCGCGCGAGCGCCCCCAGTATGAGCGCTTCCTGTCCTTCCTCGGCACCCTGGGCAACAACGCCCCGTTCATCGGCCTGTTCGGCACGGTGCTCGGCATCATCAAGGCCTTCCACGACCTGGGCTCGATGAACGCCAAGGGCGCGGCCATCCAGCAGACCGTCATGGGCGGCATCTCCGAGGCGCTCGTCGCCACGGCCGTGGGCCTCGCGGTGGCCATCCCCGCAGTGGTCGCCTTCAACATCTTCAACCGTCAGCTCAAGACGCTCACCAGCCGCGCCAACGCGCTGGGACACGCGCTCGTGGGCACGCTGCGCGCGGAGGTCCGCTAGCCATGGCTGGAAGCGCCCAGGACAACGAAGAGGAAATCACCGGCATCAACGTCACGCCGCTGGTGGACATCGTGCTGGTGCTGCTCATCATCTTCATGGTGACCGCCAACTTCATCGTCCGCGAGACGGTGGAGGTGGACCTGCCCCGCGCGGCCAACGGCGGCGAGACGGTGCAGGGCCTGGTCAACGTGGTGCTCGACAAGGAGGGCAAGCTCTACTTCGACGGCACCGAGGTCAGCGAGGCGGACCTGTCCCGCAAGGTGGCGGAGGCGGTGGCCAAGGACAAGGACACCCGCGCCATCATCAGCGCCGACCAGAGCATCGCGTATGGCCAGGTGATGCGGCTCATCGACACGGTGAAGGGCCAGGGCATCGCGAAGTTCGCGCTCAACATCGAGAAGGACGCGGCGCCCGCGGCACCGCGGGGCTGACGCAAGACCATGAGCGTGACGGTGCTCGACAATGAGGCGGGGCTGATTCCCCGCCGGAGCGGCAACGGGCTCCTGGCGGCGTTCGTCTTCGGCTCCATCGCCTTGCACGGGCTGGGGCTGGTGGTGCTGCACACGAAGCCACCGGAGCGCCCCGCCGCGCCGCGCCCCGTGGAGCTGGTGATGGTGGAGGTGCAGAAGCCGCCTCCGCCGCCGCCCCCTCCCGAGGTGAAGGAGGAGCCCAAGCCCCAGCCCCCGCCGCCCAAGGCGCGCGTGCGGCCTCCGCCGGTCAAGGTGGCCGAGGCGCCCCGTCCCCCGCCGCCCCAGGACCTGCCCCCGCCGCCCAACGAGACGCCTCCTCCGGCCGCGAAGCCCGCGCCGCTCGTGGTGGGCATCTCCATGTCCTCCACGACGAGCGGAGGCGCCTTCGCCGCGCCGGTGGGCAACACCCTCTACGGTCGCACCGCCGACCGCGCCAAGGCGCCGCAGGAGGTGAAGGCCTACAGCGCGCCGAAGTACACGCCCATCTACCAGGTGGACAGCGAGCCCCAGCTCGCCAGCGAGGTGAAGATTCCGTACCCGGAGGAGGCGCGCCGCGCGGGCGTCGAGGGCACGGTGTCGCTGTCCATCACCATCGACCCGGAGGGACGCGTGGTCGACGTGAAGGTGCTCTCCGGCCCGGGGTATGGCCTGGAGCAGGCGGCGCGCGACGCCATCAAGCGCTTCCGCTTCAAGCCCGCCATCAAGGGCGGCGAGGCCGTATCCACGACGATGAAGTACGCCTATACGTTCCTTCTCGATTGATGTCCTCGCTCCCGTCAGGAGAGGGTCGGAGCGGGGGTGAGTCCGGCCGGGCACCCCAACCACTCCACGGCTCGTCATGCCCGCCGGGCCTCCACCTCGCCCTCACTCCGCCCCTTTGCTGGCGGGAGCACGTCCCGCCTTCCCACCCCATCGACTGACCACCCCATGTCCTCGAACGTGAATGCCCGAGCGGCGCTCGCGGCCGCCTCGCTGCTGGTGGCCGCCCCCGTGCTCGCCCAGGACCCCCAGGCCGACGCACCGCCCGCCGCGGCCCAGCCCACCATCACCAAGCCCCCGGAGCTGGTGCAGCCCGTGGAGGCGCAGTACCCGCCGGAGGCCCTGAAGCAGGGGCTCACCGCGTCCGTGCGCCTCGTCATCACCATCGCCGAGGACGGCTCGGTGTCCGACGTGCAGCCCACCGAGCCGGTGGGCAACGGCTTCGACGAGGCGGCCATCGCCGCCGTGCGCCAGTTCCGCTTCTCCCCCGCGGAGGTGGACGGCGTGCCCGCGCCGGTGCAGGTGGAGTACGTCTACCACTTCACCCTCAAAGCCCCGCCCCCCGCGGAGGGCACTGCCGCCGCCGAGCCCGAGGCCCCCAAGGCCACGCTCACCGGCACGCTCATCTCCCGAGGCAGCCGCTCGCGCGTGCCGGGCGCCACCGTGCGCTGCGGTGACGACGCGGACGCCGCCGAGGCCGTCTCCGACGCGGACGGCCGCTTCACCCTCGAGGTGCCGCCGGGCGAGTGCGCGGTGCGCGTCATCGCCTCCGGCTTCCAGCTCTACCAGACCAAGGAGACGCTGAAGGCCAACGAGACGACGGAGGTGAACTTCTACCTGGCGCCCGCCGGCAGCCCCTTCGAGACGGTGGTGCGCTCCGCGCGGCCCAAGAAGGAGGTCGTCCGCCGCACCGTGACGCGCGAGGAGGCGCAGAAGACGCCGGGCACCTTCGGCGACCCCATCCGCGTGCTCCAGGCGCTGCCCGGCGTGGCGCGCGCGCCGTTCATCTCCGGCGACCTGCTGGTGCGCGGCTCCAACCCGGGCCAGACGGCCACGCTGATGGACGGGGTGCGCATCCCCACCCTCTTCCACCTGCTCGGCGGCCCGTCGGTGGTGAACGCGGAGTTCATCGACTCGCTCGACTTCTACCCGGGCGGCTACGGCAGCCAGTACGGCCGCGCGGTGGGCGGCGTGGTGGACGTGACGACGCGCAAGGGCGCGGCGGACACGGTGCACGGCTCCGTCAAGGTGGACCTGCTCGACGCGGGCTTCTTCCTCGAGGCCCCCGTCACCGACGGCATCAGCGTGGCGGCGTCCGCGCGGCGCTCGTACATCGACACCATCCTGCCGGCGGTGCTCCCGGACAACGAGGGCGAGACGCTCTCCATCGTCCCCGTATACTGGGACTACCAGCTGCGCGTGGACTTCGGCGCCAAGCGCGGCACCACGCCGGAGCCCGGCGCCGCGCGCAACACCGGCTACGTCATGGCCTTCGGCAGTGACGACAGGTTGAAGCTGGTGACCGGCGGTGAGGAGACGGACCGGGACATCT
Source organism: Myxococcus stipitatus (assembly GCF_021412625.1). Next base: position 118,380 of record NZ_JAKCFI010000014.1, read on the forward strand.
CGCTCGACACGCGCACGCGCTTCCACCGCGTGAAGGGCGACTGGACGTACCGCAAGGGCGACTTCACCTCCGTCTTCACGCCCTATGTCGGCCTGGACTACTTCGACATCGCCTTCGGCCAGTACGTCGAGAACGACGTCATCTCGTCGCTGGGCGCGCGCGAGGTGATGTCGCTGGACGTGTCGTCGATGCTCACCCTGCGCACCGGCCTGGACGTGTACTTCGAGCACGTGCAGATCGACGTGCAGGCCCCGGCCCCGGGCGGCACCGAGTACGTGCCCTTCCCGGGGACGGCGCCCGTCTCGGAGCTCATCCACGCCGAGCCCGTCGTCAACGGCTTCGACGGTGGTCTCTTCGCGGAGGCGGACCTGAAGTTCGGTCCCTTCACCGTCACGCCGGGCCTGCGCGGCAACTTCCAGCGCGTGAACGGCACGCGCAACTGGCTGCTCGACCCTCGCCTGTGGCTGCGCTACACGATGAGCGAGCGCACGGCCATCAAGGGCTCGCTGGGCCTGTACAGCCAGCCGGCGGAGACGTACCAGTTCGTCTTCTCCCCGTACGGCAACCCGCTGCTGGACTACCAGCGCGCCTTCCAGACGAGCCTCGGCGTGGAGCAGCGGCTGGGCGAGACGTGGAACGTGGACGTCACCGGCTTCTTCAACCGCCGCTTCGAGAACGTGGTGTCGCCCGGCGACCTGCGGCCGACAGGCGACGGGAGCTTCGTCCAGGACCGCTTCGTCAACATGGGCATCGGCAAGGCGTACGGCGTGGAGTTGATGGTGAAGAAGGAGCGCGCCTCCGCGACGGACCGCTGGTCCGGCTGGCTCTCGTACACGCTCAGCCACGCCGAGGACGGCCGCGCGGGTCCCAAGCCCCGGGGCGACAACCCCCTGGGCGAGGATGGACCGCCCGGCTCGGACGAGGAGACCTACGGCATGAGCCCGTGGGACCAGACGCACATCCTCACCGTGGTGGCCAACTACATCCTGGGCAACGGCTGGGAGATCGGCGGTCGCTTCCGCCTCACCACGGGCCGCCCCACCACCCCGCTGACGCATCCGCATGACATCTACGACTCGGACTCGAACAACTACGAGCCCACCTACGGCGCCTTCCGCTCCGCGCGCGCCTCGAGCTTCCACCAGCTCGACGTCCGCGTGGAGAAGGGCTGGCGCTTCGACAACTGGACCCTCTCGCTCTACATGGACGTGCAGAACCTCTACAACGCGGAGAACGTCGAGTTCGTCTTCAACGACTACCGGTATCGCAACGAAGTGGAGATTCCGGGCATCCCCATCCTCCCCGTGCTGGGCGTGAAAGGCAGCTTCTGACATGGACACCCGACTCAAGCTGGGAGGACTGCTGCTCGTCGCGCTGGGCGCCGTCGCCTGCGTCGACCCGGACGACAAGTCGTCGAACGTGCACGACCTGCGCGTGCTGGGCATGGCCGTGGAGCGCCCGGAGCTGATGGCTCCCACGTGCGAGCTCACCGCAGAGGCGCTGGAGGTCTTCACCGAGGAGGTGACGTTCCGCGCGCTGCTGGTCGACCCCGCGGGCGGTGGACGCGCCCTCGACTACACGCTGTGGGCGTGCGCGGACCCCGAGGACACGATTTGCGAGGACGCGTCGCAGCGCCTGCTGCTCGCGGAGGGCACCACGACGGCGGGCGAGCTGGCGGTGCCCATCCGTCCGGGGGCCACCGTGCTCCCCGACGGCTCGCTGCTGCTCGACAAGGTGCGCCAGGCGGACCCGTACCAGGGCTACGGCGGCCTGCGCATGCCGCTGGTGCTGCACGTGCGCGCCGGGGACGAGGCCGTCTACGCGATGAAGCGGATGGTCTTCAGCTGCCCGGCCGTCCCGGGCATGGCGGCCAACCAGCAGCCGGTGCTCCAGGGGCTCACGCTGGAGGGCGCGGCCTGGGAGGAGGGCGAGCTGCCCACCTTGCGCGGCGAGGGGCCCTTCGTGGTGCGGGCCAACGACGTGTCCGCGCTGGAGGAGTCCTACGTGGTGCCCGGGCTGCGCCAGGAGTCGGTGTCGCTCAAGGAGGCCTGGGTCATCACCTGGCACGCGACGCTGGGGGAGTTCTCGCCCGAGGAGACGGGCGGCGCGGACTTCAACGGTGAGCCTGGCCGCCACCGCACGGAGTGGGAGCCGCCGGAGAAGGATGCGGTCGAGCAGGAGGTCACCTTCTGGGCGGTGGTGCGCGACGGGCGGGGAGGCAGCTCCTGGCTCATCCGCAAGGCGCGCTGGGCGCCGTAGCGGCGATGGCAGGGCGGATGGCTCGCAAGGGGGCGGCCATCCGAGGTATGCCCCCGGGGACCGGGCCGGCGGCAGGAGCGGGTGGGACGCGGATGACGAGACGGAGCACAGCGCGCGGATGGGGCCGCGTCCTCGGGACGTGGGTCGTGGTGGGACTGGCGCTGGTGTGCCTGGAGTCCCGCGCGGCGCGGCGCCCGGAGGAGCCCGAGGCCGCGCTGCGGCGCTTCGCGCTCGTCGTCGGCTCCAGTGAAGGTGGCCCGGGGCGGGAGCGGCTGCGCTACGCGGGCTCGGACGCGCTGGCCATCTCCCGCGTGCTGGAGGAGCTGGGCGGCGTCGCCCCCGCGGACCGGGTGCTGCTCCTGGAGGCGGACCGGGACGCGCTGCTCACCGCGCTGGAGCGGCTCAAGGTGATGGCCGAGGGCGCGGTGACGCCCGGGCTGCGGCGCGAGCTGGTGGTGTACTACTCGGGCCACTCGGACGCGGACGGCCTGCTGCCGCGCGGCGAGCGCCTCTCGTATGACGATTTGCGCCGGCTCCTGGGCCACGTGCCGGTGGACGTGCGCATCGCCATCCTCGACTCGTGCGGCTCCGGAGCCCTCACCCGGTACAAGGGCGGCCTGCGCCGGCCCTCCTTCCTGACGGACGTCTCCTCGCAGGTGCGCGGGCACGCGTACCTCGCCTCCAGCTCGGCGGACGAGGTGGCGCAGGAGTCGGACACCATCGGCGCGTCCTTCTTCACGCACTTCCTCGTCACTGGCCTGCGCGGCGCGGCGGACACCACGGGCGACGGCCGCGTCACGCTGCACGAGGCCTACCAGTTCGCCTTCCACGAGACGCTGGCGCGCACGGAGCGCTCCCAGGGCGGGCCGCAGCACGCGGCCTATGACATCCAGCTGGCGGGCAGCGGCGACCTGGTGATGACCGACCTGCGCGGCACGCCGGCGCGGATGCTGGTGGCGGAGGACGTGCAGGGCCGCCTCTTCGTGCGCGACTGGGGCAACCAGCTCGTCGCGGAGCTCCAGAAGCCCGCGGGGCGGCGGCTGTCGCTGGGGCTGGAGGTGGGGCGCTACCACGTCACGCTGGAGCGGCCCTCGCAGCGCTTCGAGGCCGAGGTGACGGTGAGCACGCGCGGCGCAGCGGAGCTGCGCGTGGGGGACTTCGTGCCGGTGACGCTCACGCGCACGGCCGCCCGGGGTGGCTCGCTCCACGCGGACGCGCCGGTGCTCCCCCGCGAGCCCCTGGCCGCGCGCGCGGACATGCCCACGGTGTTCCTCAACCTGTCATTGGTGCCGCCCTTGTCCACGGCGTCTCTGTGGGGCGGCAGCAGCCTGAACCACATGGCGCTCGGAGGGCTGGCGGTGCGCTCGCTCCAGCTGCGGGGCCTGGGCGCGGCGGGTGGCATCGGTTGGGTGGATGGGACGATGGAGGGGGGACAGGTGGCGGGGCTCGCCAACGTGGCGGGGGGCGAGGTGCTGGGCGCGCAGCTCGCGCTCGGCGGCAACCTGGCCTTCGGTGGCGCGACCGGGGCGCAGCTCGCGGCCGTCATCAACTACTCGGAGCAGGACTTCACGGGGTTGCAGCTCGGCGGCGTGGGCAACCGCAGCGACGCGCGGATGTCCGGCTTCCAGTTCGCGGGCGGCGTCAACATGGTGGAGCGGCTGACCGGCGCGCAGCTGGGCATCTTCAACCTCGCGGGCAGCGTGTCGGGCGCGCAGGTGGGGCTCATCAACGTCGCGGGCAACGTGCGCGGCGTGCAGCTGGGCGTCATCAACATCGCGGACGACGTGTCGGTGCCCATCGGCGTCTTGAGCCTGGTGCGCAAGGGCCGCATCGCGTTCGAGATTGGCGGCGACGAGGTCACCCCGCTGTTCGTGGGCGTCAAGTACGGCAGCCAGACGGTGCACGTCACGGCGAGCATCGGAGGGGACTCGTGGAAGGAGTCCTGGCGCACGTTCAAGATGCTGGGCGTGGGCCTGCACCTGCCGTTCGGCATGGCGGACCGCTACTACCTGGACGTGGACTTCACGACGGGCGGGTGGCAGCCCGAGCTCTTCGGGGAGGGCGTGGAGAACAGCCTCTACCGGCTGCGCGCCAGCATAGGCTGGGAGCTGAAGCGGCGCTTCGCGCTGTTCGGGGGCGTGTCGCTCAACGCCTACCACCCGCCGGAGGAGGACCCGGACGACGACGTCACCTGGGTGCCGCAGTGGAAGACGGGGCGCGGGCCTTCCGGCACGCGCATGTGGCCCGGCTTCCTGCTGGGCGTGCGCATCTGACGCGCGGCGGAAGGGGTCAGGGCGTCAGCAGCCACTCGAGCAGCTGCTGGGCCCCGTCCACGTGGACGAAGTGGCCCGCGCCGGGGAGGGTGGCCACGGGGCAGCCGGCGGCCTCCAGGCGGGCGACGTCCGCGTCGGACACGTAGCGGGAGCGGCCTCCCCGGATGCAGCGCATGGGCGGTCGCCCGGGGCGCTCCACGGCCTCCCACAGGTCGACGCCGTTGACGCGCGAGTGCAGCTCCGCCAGCGCCTGCCGGTCGAAGCGCCAGCGCACGCCCTGGTCGTCGCTGACCAGGTTCATGACGAGCCAGTCCGCCAGCGCGTCCGACAGGCCCTTGTCCGTGAGGGCGGCGCGCATCACCTTGCGGTTCTCCGCGCGCGCTGGGGCCTGGAGGAGGACGCCCAGCACCATGCCGCTCTCGGACAGGTCGTAGGGGACGGGGCCGGGGGCGATGTCGAGCAGCGACACGCGCGAGACGGCCTCCGGGACGTGGAGGCTCGCCGCGAGCGAGACGCGCCCACCGAGCGAGTGGCCCACCCAGTCGAGCGCGCCGGTGAAGCCCTGGGCGCGGGCGGTGTCCACCACGTCGCGGGCCACGGTGAAGAGGTCGGCGCTCGGCGGGGGGATGGGCGAGGTGCCGTGGCCGGTGAGGTCCGGGAGGAGGAAGCGGCGGCTCGGGTCCTTCGCGCTCCACGCCGTCGCGAGCGAGCGCAGGTTGCGCCCCGTGCCGAGGAAGCCATGCAACAGCACCGTGGGCACATCGCCCGTTCCCACCTGGAAGCTCTCGAGGACCACGCGCGTCACACCTTTCGTCTGTCCGGCGCCGGGCGGCTTGACCCGGCGGGGGCCGTGTCGCTTCATACCTCGAACGCCCCTTTCGACGAGGTCGCTCCGCGTGTCCACTGTCTCCCTGTTGTTGTTCGTGCTCGCCGCCGCCCCGGCCAAGACCCCCGCCACCGACGCGAAGGCCGCCATCACCACGGTGCTGGACGACTGGCACAAGGCCGCCGCGGACGCGGACGAGGCGCGCTACTTCGGGTACTTCACGCCCGACGCCGTCTACCTGGGCACGGACGGCACGGAGCGTTGGACGCGCGACGAGTTCCGCGCGTGGGCGAAGCCCTACTTCTCGAAGGGCAAGGCGTGGACCTTCAAGGCCACGTCCCGGCACGTCTTCGTGTCGAAGGACGGCAAGGTGGCCTGGTTCGACGAGGCGCTCGACACGACCAACATGGGGCCCGCGCGGGGCAGCGGCGTGCTGGTGAAGGAGGGCACGGCCTGGAAGATTGCCCAGTACAACCTGTCCATCCCCATCCCGAACGACCTGATGGACGACTTCGTCAAGCGCATCCAGGACCACGCGCAGGCGAAGTCGGCGCCTCCCGCGCAGCAGAAGCCGTAGGCTGTAGGCCGCTTATCCGGGCTGACTCACGGGAGCGGGGCTGCCCTGCTCCTCGGGACGCCGCACGCGAGGAACGACGCCCAGGACACGCTGGAGTCGGGCGTCCTGGCCCAGCGTCCTGAGTCGTTCGCTCGCGATGACGAGGAGCAGCGCGTTGAACCCGAACGACACGAGCACGTGCCACCACGCGTGGAACTGCGGGTTGGGGATGCCGTGCGCGGGCAGCGTCTCGTTGAGCGTGGGGCAGAACTGGATGTCGCAAATCCACAGGACGATGGCGAGCGCGTAGGCGGCGATGCCGAGCCGGAACAGCCGCTTCACGCTCGCGTCCGGACTCTTCCGCTGGAGGAAGTAGGTGCGGCCGAGCGCGTAGAACTCCAGGGACGCGAAGCTCACCTGGAAGAGGAAGAACTGGACCGCGCCTCGGGTGAAGGCGGTCAGGTACGTGACGAGCACCGCGTGGCCGAACAGCGCGAGCGGGAACCAGCGTCCGAAGCGCCGCTGGGGCCGGTCCTCCAGCAGGATGTAGACGATGACGATGGCCAGATAGAGCATGGGCAGCTCGTCCAGCATCTGGTGCTCGCGGCGCAGCGTGGTGTGGAACGCGGTGCTGCCCACGCCCACCAGGGCGAGCAGGCCGAAGGCGAGCAGGAAGCGGCGCTCCAGCACCTTGCGATGCAGGACGATGCCCAGCACGCCCGTGAGCACCAGGACGAGGCTGGAGGCCGAGTTGAACAACTCACCGACGTGGAAGAGGTGCTGGTAGTTCGTTTCGCACCAGTCCACTGTCGAGGTGCTGGGACCCCAGAAGCCCGCCGCCGTGGTCGAGGACATGAGACGTGTACCGTAGCACCCGCGTGCTCGGAGGGCCGCCACGAGGAGCGTCTGACCCCATCGCGGGCGGTCCACGCGCGACCCCATCCAAGGGCTACAGACCCGAGGGGAAGGTGTCCGGGGCGTCCTCCTCCTCGTGGCCGGCTTCGGCGTCGAGCGGCTGGAGGGCGTGCGAAGTGTCGACGTGGAGGACCGCGTCGAACTGCGCGGGGAGGTCCGCGAGGAAGTAGTGGCTCCAGCGCTCGGTGCGCGGGGCGTACACCACGCCGATGGCCCGCTCCAGGCGTCGCTCGCGCAGGCCGCCGGCGGCCTCTCCCAGGTCCTGGGTGCGGAGGAGGAAGGCGGGCGAGCCCACCTCGTGGAAGAGGTGTTCGTAGCTGCCTTCGAGCGCGGGGCGCACGCGGCGTCGCAGGCCGGGCTCGTCCCACTCCCGCGCGGCGATGACGGTGCCCGTGTACGTGGTGAAGCCGAGGTTGAAGACCGCGCGGCCGTGGCGCTCGCGCAGGAGCTGCCCGAGGTTCAGCTCCCCCTGTTCGCCGAGCTGGGTGGCGCGCGCGTCTCCCAGGTGCGAGTTGTGCGCCCACAGCACGAGGCGCGCGGGGCCATCGCCGCGAGACAGGTGCGCGGCGAGCGCGTCCGCGGTGTCCGCCATGTGGCTGTCGCGCAGGTTCCAGCCCTCGTGCCGACCCGCGAACATCGCGCGGTAGTACGCCTCCGCGTTGGCCGCGAGCCGGGCGTTCTGCTCGGCGAAGAAGCGGGTGTCCTCATCGCGCGCGTCCCGGGGCTGGCGCTCACGCAGTTCCTGGAGCTGCTCCCGCACGGCGTCCTCGCACGTGTCCGCGTACCCGAACGCGGTGGCGTGCCCATAGGCCTGGGGCTCGTCGCCGAACTGCTCGAAGCAGCCGTAGCGCTCGCGGGCGCGGCGCGCGGCCTCCGGGTCCACCTGCTCCAGGTAGTCCACGACGGCGCGCATGGAGGCATGGAGGCTGTAGAGGTCCAGCCCGTAGAAACCGGCGCGCCGCTCCGGGGCCACGGCGGCGTTGTGGGCGCGCAGCCAGGTGACGAGCGCCGCGACCTCGCGGTTGCGCCACATCCAGCGGGGGAAGCGCTGGAAGTCGCTCAGTGCCGCGGAGGCGTCCTCGTCGGAGCCCTCGCCATGGACGAAGGCATTGACGCGCAGGGCGTCCGGCCAGTCCGCCTCCACCGCGAGGCCGTGGAAGCCGTGTCCGGCGATGAGCCGGCGCGTGAGGGCCGCGCGCCACTGGTAGAACTCGCGCGTGCCGTGCGTGGCTTCTCCCAGCAGGACGAAGCGCGCGTCGCCGAGGGCTTCGACCAGGAGGTCGAGGTCGGACGCCGCGCCGGTGACGGGGATTGCCGACGCCCGCACGCCTTCCAGCAGGGCGGGCGGAAACTCTGGGGACTCGTCGAAGCGGCTCATCCCTCGAACGTGCGTCGCGTCCGTCGCGTTGCCCAGGGGCGAAGCTGGAGGAGGGCGGGACGTCCCGGAGCGATTCTGGGGCGACTTCATTGGCGGTTTGCCAATAGGATGGGCCCCATGGGTCATCCAGTCCGAGCCGCGCTGCTGCAGGAGGTGAATGGTCCCTTCGTCATCGACGAGGTCGAGCTGGAGTCGCCGCGCGCGAACGAGCTGCTCGTGCGGGTGACGGCCAGTGGCATCTGCCACACGGACCTCACGTATCGCGCGGGCGCGGGGCGCTTCCCGCTCCCGGTGGTGCTCGGTCACGAGGGCGCGGGCGTGGTGCAGGCCGTGGGCGAAGGGGTGACGGACTTCGCCCCGGGCGACACCGTGGTGCTCAGCTACTTCTCGTGTCGCGCCTGCGCCACCTGCGCGGGAGGCCATCCCGCGTATTGCCAGCAGGGCTACGCGGGGAACTTCTCCGGCGCCCGGCCGGATGGCACCTTCCCCATGCGCTGGCGGGGAGCGCCCATCCGGTCGAGCTTCTTCCACCAGTCCTCCTTCGCCACCCACGTGCTGGCGCACCGGCACAACGCGGTGAAGGTCGGCGCCTCGGTGTCTCCCGAGCTGCTCGCGCCCTTGGGGTGTGGCTTCCAGACGGGCGCGGGCGCGGTGCTGGAGGCCTTCAAGCTCCAGCCCGGCCAGCAGCTCGCCGTCTTCGGGGCGGGCGCGGTGGGGCTCGCGGCCATCATGGCGGCGCGCGTCGCCGGGGCGTCGTCCATCATCGCCGTGGACCTGGACGCTCGGAGGCTCGAGCTCGCCCGCGAGCTGGGGGCCACGGACACGTTCCTCGCCACGCAGCCCGACCTCACGAAGACCCTCCTCAAACGCACCCGGGGTGGGGCGGACTTCGCGCTCGAGTGCGTCGGCCTGCCCCAGGTGCTACGGCAGGCGTTCGACGTGACGCGTCCCTTGGGGACGTGCGGCCTGCTGGGGCTGCCCTCTCCGGACAACTCCGACGTCACGCTCTCGATGATGGGGCTGCTCGTGGGCAAGCGCCTGGTGGGCATCCTCGAGGGGGACGTGGACCCGAAGACGTTCATCCCCCGGCTCGTCTCGCTGCACGTCGAGGGGCGCTTCCCGCTGGAGAAGCTCAGCCGCTCCTACGCGTTCGAGGCCATCAACGACGCGGTGCACGACATGGAGACACGCACGGTCATCAAGCCCGTGCTGCGCATGAACGGAGGACACACGTCATGACGTTCGATGAGGCGGTGAAGGCCGGTCGCATCTCGCTGGAGCAGGCGCTCGCGCTGTTCGACGGCCTGCCCACGGTGGACCTGGCGTTCATGAAGGGCCGGTGGAAGGGCAGCGAGCTGTACACCGGTCACCGCATGGACGGCATGCTCTCCGCGACGGGCTGGTACGGGAAGCAGTTCATCGACCCGGAGAGCGTGCATCCGCTGCTGTTCTTCACGGAGGACCGCGCGTCCGTGTTCGCGGTGGACCCGAGGAAGTGGCCGTCGCCCACGATTCGGGGCCCGGTGGGCGCGCACCGCGCGGACGTCGAGACGGACAAGTTCAAGGCGCGCCTGCGCATGACCGAGTACCGGGGCAAGCTCAGCGCGACGATGATCTACGACGACTGGCCCACCAACGACGTGTTCCGCAAGGTGGATGAGCACACCGTGCTCGGGGCCATGGACGCCCGGGACATGGCTCAACCGTATTTCTTCATCCTCCGTCGGGACTGAACGACGGCGCGGACGCGGCGGGCCCTGCTGCTCGGGCGGGCCCGCCGGTCCAGGACTTCCTGGCGTGGGCTACTTCCCCATCGCGCCGGGGTCGAACATGGGCCGGACCTCCGACTCGCCCTCGAACTCGGGCCAGTGCTTGCGGTGCAGCTCCATGAACTCGGTGGAGATGCGCAGCGCCTCTTCCTTGGAGCTGGCCTGGATGATGGCCCAGCCGCCGATGACCTCCTTGCTCTCGGTGAAGGGGCCGTCAATCACGGAGAGCTTCCCGTTGGAGAGCCGGACGCGGAAGCCCTCGCTGCTCGGCAGCAGGCCGCCCGTGTCGACGAGCGTCCCATCCTTGAAGGACTTCTCGATGTACGGGCCCATCGCCTCCATCAGCGCGGCCGGCGGGCCGGAGTGGCGGTGGGTCTCGGAGCTGCGGATGAAGGTCAGGTACTTCATGGTGCCTCCTCGAAGACAGGGTTCGTCCAGGCAACGAACCACGGCCGCGCGGATCGACAGGCCCCGTGATTTTTTCGGACCACGGGGCCGCTCCAGCACGAAACCGCCCTGTCTTCAGGGGGTTGGCGAGAGGCTTGTTGACAGTCTCCTGTCGACCTACGCCGGTCGTGCCCCGGTGCGCCTCCGCCAGGCGCCCATCAGGTGCTCGACCACCTCGTCGAGTCCCACGCCCTTGGTCACCTGGGTGAAGACGAAGGGGCCGTCGCCCCGCATCTTCCGGGCGTCGCGCTCCATGACGCCCAGGTCCGCGCCCACGTGGGGCGCCAGGTCCGTCTTGTTGATGATGAGCAGGTCGGACTGGGTGATGCCCGGCCCGCCCTTGCGCGGCACCTTGTCTCCGCCGGCCACGTCGATGACGTAGACGGTGTAGTCCGCCAGCTCCCGGCTGTACTGCGCCGCCAGGTTGTCGCCGCCGCTCTCGACGATGAGCAGCTCCGGCTTCAGCTCCTCCATGAGCTGCTCCAGCGCGAGCAGGTTGTGGCTGATGTCCTCGCGGATGGCGGCGTGGGGGCAGCCGCCCGTCTCCACCGCCTTGATGCGCTCCGGGGACAGCGCCTCGTTGCGGACGAGGAACTCCGCGTCCTCCTTGGTGAAGATGTCGTTGGTCACCACGCCCAGCCGGTAGCGCTCGCGCAGCTTGCGGCACAGCGCCAGCACCAGCGCCGTCTTGCCGCTGCCCACCGGCCCGCCGATGCCAATCGTGAACGCCCGCGCCTGGTAGTCGCGCTGCTTCGGCTCCTCCCGCTCGTGGAAGTGGCCCGGGTGGTCCCACTCCTCGTGCGTGTGGTCGTGGTCGTCGTCATGGCCGTGGCCGCGGTGGTCGTCGTGCATTGCGCATCACCTCAGGACAGGAAGAGCCTCGAATAGAGCCGGTCGTGCGTGGAGCCCAGCAGGTCCAACAGCGGCGAGGGCTGGGCCAGGTCCTCCACCCCCAACCCCGCGCACCGCTCCATCACCGCGTCCAACAGCGGCGCCGCCTGATGCTGGAGCTGGTGCGACTCGTGCGTGCCCACGATGCCCAGCCGCACCGCCGCGGACAGCGCGCCGCGCGCCGTGAGCGACAGGTGCAGCCGCTGCGCGTCCTCCAGCGCCACGTCCAGCGCGCGCAGCACCGCGCCGAACACGGGCGCGTGGTGGAAGCAGAGTCCACCCGAGCGCGCCGCCTCGCGCACCGGGCCCACGGGGCCGGGGAAGATGCGCGCGCACGTGTCCAGGAACGCGCGGCCCTGCGTGCGGCTGGCGCGGTTGGCCACGTGGCTGGACAGGAACGCGTCCGCGCGCGCGTCCAGCGCTGGCAACCCCGAGGGCTCCCGGTGCGCCGCGCCCAGAAGCGGCAGCGCCCCATGCCCGGCCTGCCACAGCAGCTCCCGCAGGAACCGCCGCAGCTCCGGCGCGCCGCGCACCTCGCCCGCCTGCACCGCGGCCTCCAACCCGCCCGAGTGCGCGAAGCCTCCGGTGGGAAACCCCGAGTCCCCCAGCTGGAGCACCTTCCAGAACGAGCCCATGCGCGAGTGCCCCCAGGCGCTTCAGAACAGCGTGTAGCGCTGGGCGAGCGGCAGCCGCGTGGCGGGCTCGCAGCGCAGCAGCTCTCCGTCCGCGCGCACCTCGTACGTCTCCGGGTCCACGGTGATGGCGGGCGTCGCGTCGTTGAGCCGCATGTCCCGCTTGCCCAGCCCCCGGCACCGGCTCACCGGCGCCAGCCGCTTGCCCAGCCCCAGCCCGCGCAGCGCGTCCTCCGCGAACGCCCGCTGCGACACGAACGCCAGGCTCGTCGCGCCGAGCGCCCGCCCGCGCGCGCCGAACATGGGCCGCATGATGTACGGCTGCGGCGTGGGGATGGACGCGTTGGCGTCGCCCATCTGCCCCCAGGCGATGAAGCCACCCTTGAGCACCAGCTCCGGCCGGATGCCGAAGAAGGCCGGGCGCCACACCACCAGGTCCGCCAGCTTGCCCACCTCGACCGAGCCCACCTCGTGCGCCAGCCCATGCGCGATGGCCGGGTTGATGGTGTACTTCGCGAGGTAGCGGCGGATGCGCAGGTTGTCGTTGTCGCCCCGCTCCTCACGCAGGCGCCCGCGCTGCTCGCGCATCTTGTGCGCCGTCTGCCACGTGCGGCAGATGACCTCGCCCACCCGGCCCATGGCCTGGCTGTCCGAGGACATCATGCTGATGGCGCCCAGGTCGTGGAGGATGTCCTCCGCGGCGATGGTCTCTCCCCGGATGCGGCTCTCCGCGAACGCGACGTCCTCGGGAATCTCCGGGTCCAGGTGATGGCAGACCATGAGCATGTCGAGGTGCTCGTCCAACGTGTTGCGCGTGTACGGCCGCGTGGGGTTGGTGGACGAGGGCAGCACGTTGGGCGCGCCGCACACCTGGATGATGTCCGGCGCGTGGCCGCCGCCGGCGCCCTCGGAGTGGTACGTGTGGATGGTGCGGCCCTTGAACGCCGCGAGCGAGTCCGCCACGTAGCCCGACTCGTTGAGCGTGTCGGTGTGGATGGTGACCTGGATGTCCTCGCCCTCGGCCACGGACAGGCAGGTGTCGATGGCGGCGGGCGTGGTGCCCCAGTCCTCGTGCAGCTTCAGGCCGATGGCGCCCGCGCGAATCTGGTCCACCAGGCCCTCGGGCAGGGACGTGTTGCCCTTGCCCGTCAGCCCGATGTTGAGCGGAATCGTGTCCGTGGCCTGGAGCATCCGGTGGAGGTTCCAGATGCCGGGCGTGCACGTGGTGGCCTTGGTGCCGGTGGCGGGCCCCGTGCCACCGCCCACCCAGGTGGTGATGCCGCTGGCGAGCGCCTCGTCCGCCTGCTGCGGGCAGATGAAGTGGATGTGCGTGTCCAGGCCGCCCGCCGTGACGAGGTGCCCCTCCGCGGAGATGGCCTCCGTGGTGACGCCCACCACCATGCCCGGCGTCACGCCGGCCATGACGTCCGGGTTGCCCGCCTTGCCGATGCCGACGATGCGGCCCGCCTTGATGCCGATGTCCGCCTTGTAGATGCCCGTCCAGTCGAGGACGAGGGCGTTGGTGATGACCACGTCGAGCGCGTCCACGTCGTGCGTGCCCGCGCGCTGGCCCATGCCCTCGCGCAGCACCTTGCCACCGCCGAACTTGCACTCGTCGCCGTAGACGGTCGCGTCGCGTTCCACCTCGGCCCACAGGCCGGTGTCGCCCAGGCGCACCTTGTCCCCGGTGGTGGGACCGAACATGTCCGCGTAGTGACGGCGGTCCATCTTCCGGCTCATCAGCGCTCCTCCTCGTGGCCGAAGCCTTGCTCCCGGACCGCTTGCATGGCGCGCTCGCGATTCTCCGCCGACACCTTGCCGCTGCCCAGCGCGTTGCCGCCGCGCACCACCTGCTCGCCCGCGATGGCGACCAGCTGCACCGTCTTGCGCTCTCCCGGCTCGAAGCGCACCGCGGTGCCCGCCGGGATGTCCAGCCTGCGGCCGTAGGCCTTCTCCCGGTCGAACACCAGCGCGCGGTTCGTCTCGAAGAACGGGTAGTGGCTGCCCACCTGGATGGGGCGGTCGCCCTGGTGCGTCACCGTGAGGGAGATGCTGTCGCGGCCCTCGTTGAGGACCAGCTCCCCGGGCTGCACGCGCACTTCGCCGGGGATGCCGTCGACCGGGGCCGGCGGCGCCCCGAAGCGCTCCAGCGGAGGCACCGGGAGGAAGCTGCCATGCAGCGCCAGCGTCAGGTCGCCGTGCTCGGCCACCACCGGGTGGTGCACCGTCACCAGCTTCGAGCCGTCCGCGAAGGTGCCCTCCACCTGCACCTCCGCGAGCATCTCCGGCACGCCCTCCATCACCTGGGCCCGCCCCAACAGGCGCCGCCCCAGGTCCATCAGCTCCGCCACGTTCTTCCCGTCGCGGATGAACTCCAGCAACTGCGTGGCGATCAGCGCCACCGCCTCCGGGTAGCTCAGCCGCACCCCTCGGGCGAGGCGCTTCTGGGCCAGGAAGCCCGCCTGGTGCAGCAACAACTTGTCCACATCACGAGGGGACAGATGCACGCGCCTGACTCCTGGAGGGCCCATGGGCCCGTGGCTTGGGGCGCTGACGTTAGTGCAATGCGTCAAGGACCGCCAAGGGAGGGGGGCTCAGACCCGGCGGGCCCAGGGGTCGTCGCCCAGCAGCGGGGGGAGGAAGGCCAGCCAGTCGCGGGTGGTGTGGACCAGGGCCTCCACGGAGACGGCGGCGGCGCGCAGCAGCAGGCCGTGGGTGCCCAGGGGGCTGGCGGAGGGGATGAGGTCGGCGCGCGTCGTGACGGGCAGGGCGGTGACGCGGGCGAGCAGCTCCGTGCGCGCGACCGCCAGCGCCGGGCCCACGAGCAGCACGGAGGCCAGGGCCTCGAAGCGGCCCAGCCGCTCCACGAGGGCGCCGTGTCCGGGCTCCAGCACCCAGCGCTCGTCCACCAGGGCCCGGTCTCCCAGCGTCACCTTCAAGGTGGAGGTGTAGTGCTCGAAGGCCCAGCGCTCGCCGCTGGCGCTGCGGCCGCAGGTGACGACGTCCGCGAAGACGAGCGACGCGCCTGGCGCGAGGGTGAAGTCGAAGGTCTGCGCGTAGCGCGCCCCCGTGAAGCAGGCCGTGGGGTCGGGCACGAAGGCGAGCAGCGCGTCCTCGCCCACGCGCGCGGAGACGTCACTGCGGCAGCCCATGGGAGAGCGGTACACGCGGTTGGCGCCCTGGGAGGACAGCCACGCGGTGGCGCTCGGCGCCACGTCCACGTCCAGATGCAGGTGGTCCCCGTCCACCAGCCCACCGCCGAACGAGCTGGTGTACGCCCACGCGGCGTGGCCGTGGTTGCGCGGCGTGAGCAGCCGCAGCGGGCTGTGCGCCAGGGCCGTGCGCACCACGGTGTGAGGGCCGGAGCGCTCGAAGGCCAGTCGGGCGAAGCCCGCGCGGGACGGTGTGGACCGAGGGGGAGACAGGCTCACGCGCGTGAGCCTGGGGCAAAAGGGCGACGGAGCACAATGGCCAGTCGCGCCCGTGCGAGCCGCAGGACTCGGCCCCCTGTTCCTAGGGTTGGGCTTGGACTGGCTTCAACAGTCCCGCTCGATCCAGCAGTTCGCGCACCCGCTCAGCGAGCGTCACGTGCTCTGGATTGCTGGCCGTGAATCGCTCGGGGGTGAGGACGATCAGCGTGCCCTTGCCCTCGACGTCCTCGACGCGAACAGGTTCCGGCAGGGGGGGCACGGAGCCTCGCTGCTGGGCAATATAGATGACCCATCCAGGCCAGATCTCCGAGGGCTCGTTGTCCCTGAGCATCTGGAGATGAGCGGACGACATTGCCACCACGAAGTCCGGCTCCCAAGCCGCCGCCATGCTCTTCACGACACCGCGGAGAAGGGGAGCGGCAAGCACCCGGTCTGCATTTGGACCTCGACTGGGCAGCTCGAGCAAGCAGACGTTGCTCACTCGCGGAGAACTCCCCCCACACGTCAGCTTGAGGGAACTCCCATCGCTGTCGTCACTCGCACCATTCCATGCGCTGAATCGGAACCCGAGTTCTTCAACGACCCGGTCTCTTCCTTTGCGGATGAGCTTCTCCAAGCCCGCCACCGTGGACTCAATGGGATGCATCAAGGCATCAGCGCGTGACTTGCCTTGCTTGAACCATGGAACGAACGATGGGTCAACGCCCGCAAGGAGACCCAAGAACGCTTCGAGACGTCTTGCGCACTCTTCCGATGTCTCTTTGCGCGCGCCCCAATACGCGCCACAGAAATACGATTCTTCCTCATCGATACGTTCGGTCACGCGTAACCTCCCCTCTACAATGGGGGGACATAGAGCACCTCGATCCCGATAATCCGCTCCTTCCGAAGGAGCATGCGGATGGCTTCGGCTGTCTTCTCTTCGGCTATGAACCACTTGTTCGGAACGCTCGAAGGGGCCTTGGCCAATTGTCTCTGCGCCTGCTCAACGAGGGCCTTGGCGCCCGACTCCTCGAACCAGACCTTCGGCTTGAGGTTGTCGAGAAACTTGTTCGCATAGCCCGGCCCCTTTGCCTCCAGCAGAGCGCCCTTGTCGAAGCCATCGAACTTCACGCCTCCGCTGTCCTTGCCGACGCCTCCGACCCAGTATGCCTCGTCCGCCGAGTGCCCGGTGATTTGTTCCTGGTAGCGCCGCGCGCGGGGAGACATGGACTCGCTGGCCGGTCCCCACTGGCCGGGCTCATTCGACGGTGCTCCCTCTTTCGCCGCGATGCTCGCCCGCTGGAGGATGATGGCCGCCCCGGGACCGCCTCCGAGCACCGCCGCCGCGCGACCCACTGGCACCGCCACACGCTCGAGGGTCAGGGCCCCGCTCGCGGACAAGGCCACCCTCGGCACCATGGCCTCCGCTCCCGCGAGCGCTCCGGTCACCGTGCGTGTCGTGGCCCCGGCCGTCCCCGTCGTGACGAGGAGGTTCGTCGCCAGCTCGGCCACCGCTTCGATCTGCTCCCCTCGCGTCATGTAGCGGAAGCGCTCGAAGTAGGCCGGTGACGACTCGATGAGCGCGGCCACGCCGGCAGGCAGGTTCTTCAGGGAGGCGATGCTGTCCAGCGGGTAGGTGAAGAAGTGGCCGATGGAGAGCGCCAGCTTCACGACCGCGAACTCGGCCCCATCCAACACGCGGCCCACGTAGTCCGCGTCGTCGTAGACCTCCGCAATCGGAATCCCATCCACTTCCTTCAGCGCGTCATCCAGCAGCCGGTAGACACCCGAGTGCGCCGTGTAGAAGCGTCCGAGCTCGAAGCGGTGCGATCGAAAGGCTCCGTCCCTCCATTCCACTGGCGCGGCTCGCTGCTGCGTTCTCCCGTTGACCACCCACGCAATGCAGCCGTCAGGACGGAGCACCGCCAGATGAGAGAGCTGCTCGGCCTGGTCCACCAGCTCGGCGCGCGACAGCGCCCCCCGCTCCAGCACCTTGCGCAGCACATGGCCCACCGCGAGCCGCGCGGGGAACTGCCCCAGCGTCACGGGCTTGCCCATCAACACCCGCAGGAGCTGCGCCGCCTGAGCCGGAGTGAGCGAGCCTCCATCAATCGGACGCTCGTCCCTCGCTTCGAGTCCCGCGTTGCGAAGCAGGACGTCGAACAGGTCGGGCTGCGCCGAGTCCGCGCCCAGGGAAGCAGCGTCCCGGAATGGATGGCGTCGGCGGAGCCGCTGCCTGGACGCGCCGTCAGCCTCTTCGGCTTCTTGCTCGCGCTCTGAGACCTCGCGAGATGGGGTCCGCCGCTCTCCGGGAAGTGCCGCGCGCTGCTGGAACGTGTCCCCGCGAGTCGACGAAGCAACCCCGGCGCAGCCCGTGACGAGCAGGGCGACGCCAAGCACCCCAAGGCCAGCACGCATTCCTCACCCCCGCGCCTTCCTCGAGGAAAGGCAGTCGGCGGAAATGCTGGCATTCGAGTCTGACCATCCCCCGGGGGAACGACAGACGGTCGGAGTCCTACACCGTCACGTCGACCTGCCGGTATGTCACCTCAGGGGGCGCGTCACCATGCGAGGCCCCCAAGGACAAGTCGCTGGACATGGCAAGCCCGCTGTCACAAGTGACTCGCGTTGTTGTCGTGTCTCGGATTGTCGAAGATGCCGTCAGCCCGGACATCTTCTGCTCGCGCATCTTCACGATGGGAGATTCGACATGAAGCACATGACGCTGTGGCTGGTGGCCTGCGCCGCCAGCCTCGTGCTGGGGTGCGGCGGTGTTCCGGAAGAGGCCGCCAGTGAGGGCGAGGCGCTGAGCACGTCCTCCGAGGAGCTGACGGTCTGCACCGCCACCTGCCAGCAGGGGACGGTCAGCTGCCCCTCGACGACGACCACGTGTTCCGCGACCCAGTACGTGGGCGTGACGTGTGACGGGGTCAGCATCCCGTGTCCCACGTCCTCGTGCTCGTCGTCGCTCCCGCTGTGCAGTGACCTCTACGGGAAGGGCTGTAGCGGCTCCTCGACCGTCCGGGTCCCCTGCTGTGACGACGCGACGTCCGAGAGCTTCTGCGTCTGCGGGTCGACGAAGCGATACGTCTGCGCCTAGCGCTTCACCCGATGTGGCCCGCTCGTCGTGGCCTCACCGGGCAGGAGGTGGAACGACTCCTGCCCGAGTCCTCCGCGCCAGCGCCTTCAGCTCCGGGGCGCCTCGACCTCGTCGGCGACGAGCACCGTCTTGAGACGCTCCAGCATCTCCGGCGTGCTGTCCATGAACGCCAGCCCCACCTCGAACCGGGCCACGGCGTCCTTCGGGAGCTTGTTGATCCACGCCACCCGGGCTCGACACTCCAGGGACGAGCCATCTCCCAGGAACAGGTCCACCTCGAGCTGGCTGCCTACCGAATATTGCTCGTCGGAGTAGATGCGTACTCCTCCGAGGCTGGCATCCAGCACCTGTCGCTTGTCGCCGAACTTCAAGCGCGCCGGCCGTGCATAGAGCGGCGCCTGGAGCCGGGGGAACAGACGGCGATCATCGGGCATGACGTTCCTCGTGCTCAACTGGCTCATCGCGGACGCTCCTCCCACCACGCAATCCGGCGGGTCTCACGGGCCTCGCGTGAGCATAGGGGATCCCCAGGCGTTGTGCAGGTGGGTCAGTGGAACAGCCCCGCCACCGCTTCCAGGACTACGCCCACGGCTTCTCCCACCGCGGCGCCACCCTCGGCCGCGGCCTCCACCGCGGCGCTCAGGCTTTCCCCCACGCTGGAGATGTCCACCCACTCCGCACCCTCCACCATGACCTCCACCGCGTCCGCCGCGTCACCCGCCCGGTCCGCGACCTGGGCGAGGGCATCCGCGACCCGGGAGCGTTCGGCCGGCGTCCCCGCCGCCGCGTCCGCCAGGGCCGCTGTCGCCAGCGCCGCCGCCGCGGTGCCCGCAACCGCCGCGCCCACCGCGAGCGGACGCCTGGACTTGCGGTGCCACTCCATCAGTGCCCGCAGCTCGTTCGCGTCGAGCCACATCCCATGGCACTTCCCGCAGAAGTCCACCGCGCACACCTCCGTGGCGACCTTCGAGAGGAACTCACCGCAACACGGACAGCGCGCGGCGGCCACGCCACACAGCCCGCATGACACGCGGTCCGGCGGGACGTGGTGTCGCGCGTGTCGACAGCGACGCGACGCCGTGTGCATCGCCGTCAGCAGCGCCTCCGTCTTCCATCCCGGCGCCAGCCGGTCCAACTCCCCCGCGGCCAGCCAGTGGCCATAACAACGTTCGCAGGTGTCTACCTGGACCCCGCGCATCTCGATGACGCGCAGCGTGGGCGCAGGTTGTGGGCAGATGGGGCACTGGATGCTCATGCTGTGCCTCATCCTTCCACGAATCGCGAGAGGCTCCCAGGTGGACCTCAGCGCGTGAGGACGCGCACCATGTGGCCGACGGAGGGGACGCCGGCCGCGTCCACGAGGAAGAGCTGGTAGTAGCCGGGCGGGGCGTGGTGGTTCGTCGTGGGCGCGCGCAGCTCCAGCGTCCCCTCGCCCCGGGTGAACTCCAGTGTGAGCAGCCGCTGGTTCTGGTCGAAGGCGTGTGTCACCGAGCCCAGGGCGATGAGCGTCACGCGGGAGACGCGGCTCGCGTCGGGGGTGGCGACGTCGAACGTCGTGCCAGGAGTCACCGTGTCCGGCGCGCTCGTGAGCACGGGGCGGGGGCCCTTGAAGAGGTACGGCGGCGCGAAGACCTCGGCGGTGTGGTCATGGCGTCCGCCCGCGGTGAGCACGCGCCCGTCGGGCAGGAGCAGGGCGATGGAGTGGTAGCCCCGGTAGCCCGCGCTGTCCGCCAGCCGCTTCCAGGTGTTGGTGGCGGGCGTCCAGGTCTCCGCGTGCGAGACGCGGCCCGCGGCGGTGTCGAAGCCGCTGCTGCTGCTGCCGCCGGTGACGAGCACCGACCCGTCCGGCAGCAGCGTCGCGTTGTGCTGGCGCCGGCGGATGCTCATCCTCGCGACATGCCGCCAGCGCGGCGTGGCGGCGGTGAGGTCGATCTCCTCGACGGTGTCGGTGGGCGGGTCGCCGCCACCGATGATGAGCACCTTGCCGTCCATGTACACGGCGGGGCCGTAGCTGCGGCCACCGAAGTTGCTGCTGGGGCCCTTGGTCCACGCGCCCTCGCCCTCCGGGTCGAACCACAGCGCGCCCCGCCATGGTGAGGCGAAGAAGAGCCGGCCGTCGGGCGCCAGGAACATGCGCGGGTAGTAGGGGAGGTCCCGCGTCGCGCCGTCGAAGGTCCGCCACATCTGGCTGTCCGCGAGGTAGCGCTGGGGCACCTGGTTGATGTCGCCCGAGCCGTTGACCTCTCCGGAGAGCACGAGGACGTCCCCGTTGGAGAGCGTGGTGTTGGTGGGGTACCAGCGCCCGGCGTTCATCTCCGGCAGGCGCACCCACGAGGCGGTGAACGGGTCGAAGAGGCTCGCGTCGGCCAGGCCCACGTGACTCTCCACGTGGCCTCCAGTGACGAGCAGTCGACCGTCCGCGAGGAAGGAGTGTCCGGAGCAGAAGATGTTGTAGCCCGGGTGCGGCAGCTCGGTGAGCTCGTCGGTGTCCGGGTCCCAACGCATGGGCGGAAGCATCCCCTCCTCGAACTCGCCGAAGAACATCACCGTGCCGTCCGGGAGCAGGCTGGCGTGGGTGGCGGAGATGGGCCAGTGCATGACGGGGGACCACAGGCCCGTGGTCGATGCGGGCTGGCTCCAGGCCACGGGGGCGACGAGCAGGCACAGCGCGGACAGCCACGCGCCGAACACGCGGGGGCAGGCGAGGACATGACACCGTTTCATGAGGGACTCCGTACGGCTCCTGGGGACAGGAACGTAGGGGAGGGGACGCGGGCGTCGAGCTGTCCACATGTCGCGGCCAGTGGTGGATGCGCGACGCGCCGTTGCCACCCAGGGGAGGTTGTCGCCACGCGGTCAACTGTCCTGGGCTGCCCTCCGCGCGACAGCGGCAAGCAGGCGTCCTCGGCGGGCGCCTCCATCGCCTCGCGCCAGGAAGGAGAGGTCGTCGATGATGCGCAGGTGGTCAGCCGCCATGGTGATGACGGTGCCGTGGCTCGTGGGTTGTCCGTATGTCCCCGAGGCGGAGGAGGTCTCCGCGCGGGGCATGGTGCACTGGGAGGTTTGCTCGGCGGACGCGGTGGCGCTGGGAGCGACGGCGGTCGAGCTCTCGGAGGACTCGCGCTCCATGGCCCGGGCGCCGTGGGGGCTGTTGTTCGTGGGGGAAGGTCCCGGCCTGGGCCGCGAGCCGTGGGTGAGCAGCGGGAGCCAGGGGATGGGCACGTTCCCGCTGAAGGAGCTGTTCCCGGGGCCGGAGGGCTCGGACCCGATGGAGCTCACCCGCGTCGGCGAGCGGGTCTTCTTCGCCGCCACCGATCCCGTCCACGGGCGTGAGCTGTACGTGAGCGACGGCAGCGCGGAGGGCACGCTGCTGGTGGCGGACCTGTGGCCTGGCGAGGAGAGCTCGTTCCCGCAGGGGCTCACCGCGCTCGGCGGGCGGCTCTACTTCGCCGCGGGCGACCCGGACCATGGCCGCGAGCTGTGGGGCACCGACGGGACCGAGGAGGGCACCACCCTGGTGGCGGACCTGGACGAGGGGCCCGAGGACTCCTCCCCCGACCAGCTCGTCCCAGGTGGAGATGGCGCGCTCTACTTCGTGGCGCAGGACCGCGGCTTCTCCACGCGGTTGATGCGCCTGGAGGTGCTCACGCGCGTCGTCACCGAGGTGTTCCGTATCCCGAGCGAGCGCGGCGTCCAGGGACGGCCGACCTACGTGGGGGGCCGGCTGTACTTCGTGGCGGGCGGCGGGCACGGCGAGCCCGTGGCGCTGATGGTGACGAAGAGCGGCGGGGCTCCGATGGTGCTGGGGCGCTTCGACGAGGTGCGTTCGATGGTGGGGATGCGCGGGCGGCTCTACTTCACCGCGGCGGAGTGGGGGCGCCACGGGGACGTGGAGCCGTGGGTGAGCGATGGCTCGACGGTGGGCACCCGGAGGGTCAAGGACGTGCGGCCCGGCCCCATGGGCTCCATGCCGGAGCAGCTGGTGGTGCTGGGCAGCCAGCTCTTCTTCGTCGCGGACGACGGTGTCCATGGCGCGGAGCCCTGGGTGAGCGACGGCACGGAGGAGGGGACGGCGCTCTACGAGGACGTGGCGCCCGGCGCGCGGGGGTCGGCGCCGCGCTCGCTGACCGTCGAACAGGGGCTGCTCTTCTTCGGCGCGGACACAGGCGAGGACTCGCGGGCGCCGTGGGTGGCCAACGGGTTGCCCGGAGGGGCCGCGTCGCTCGGCTACCTGGTGCCCGGCGAGGAAGCGGCGGACCCGCGCGGCTTCATCCGCTCCGGGTGGGACCTCTTCTTCACCGCGACGGACGCGAAGGGCCTGCGCCAGCTCCACGCGCTGCCCTTCCGCCCCGAGCCGGCGTGCGGTCCCAGCGCCCTCTGACGCGAGGGCGCGGGCCGCGGGGCCTTCAGAGCAGGGGCGGCAGCTGCCGCTTCAGCTCGTCGGTGGTGGGCCAGTCCAGGGGGCTGGCGCTGGTGACGAACTCCAGCGTCCCGTTGGAGAGCGTCACGGTGGACGCGTCGCCCACGCGCAGGTGGACGCGCAGCGCCTTCTCGCGCAGCGCCTGCCGGGCGTCGCTGTCCTTCGCGAGCGACTCCAGCGCCTCGACGACGCGCTCGGCCAGGAAGGAGAGCGCGCGCAGGGCCTCCGCGCTCGTGGCGTCCGAGCCCGGGGTGAGCGTGAGGGGCGGGGAGCTCTCGAGGATGGCGGCCAGCCGCTCGCCCTTCTTCCGCAGCTGCCGGCGCAGCTGGAGCTGCGAGATGATGGGCGCGGCGTCCCGCTTGAGGCCGCCGATGGAGCCCGTGTCCTGGATGCTGAGCGCCTCGAGGTGGTTCAGGTTGATGAGGGTGGCGTTGCTGTCGGCGCCGCGCTGCTCCTCGAGCAGCAGGGAGCGGCCCTCGCGCGGGTCCTCGAGGATGTCCCGGACGACGCCCGAGAAGTAGGCGCCGCTGTGCATCGTCACCGTCACGTAGGGCGCCCGCAGGGGGACACCCGCGTCGCGGCGGCGGGCGATGCGCAGCAGCGCCTGCAGCGTGGACTCGAGACCCCGCGTCTTCAGCTCGAGGAAGGGGCTGAATGCGTCGGTGAGCGGCTTCGGCTCCGGTTCGATCTCCAGCACGCGCTGGATGCCCTCGCGCCGGTCAGGGACGTCGTCGATGTTGGTGAACGGCTCGTGGTCGAGCGTGAGCACGCCGTTGGAGAAGGACGCGAAGCTGGAGCCGGAGCTGTTGCCCGCGACGTTCTGGATGACCACGCGCTTGAGCGCGCCCTGGAGGAACTCGCGCCCCAGCGCGTCCTCCGCGAAGGTCTTCAGTGCCTCGACGAGCGGCACGAAGTACACCTTGGACCACGCCTCGTCGAAGAGGTGCGCGTAGTCATCCTTCGTCAGCGTGGCCCACTCCACCGTCACGGGCACGTCGAACCCGGCGGCCTGGTCGACCTCCTGCTTCAACTTCGGGAAGACCGTCTCCTCGAATTGCTTCGCGGCGCGTCGCTCTGCGAGTCCCATTCATGTCTCCAGCTGTTGGCGTGCGGCAGTGTGGCCCAGGCTCACCGTGGACGCGCAAGCCCCCCACCCGAGTTCCCTCGCGCGTGAGAATGCGCGGGACGCGCGGGTGTCTTGACGCGAGAGAAGTGACTCATTACCTTGCGTGCATCCTCTCGACGTGGCGCCGCAGCGCCTCTCGCGTGACTCCCTCCACAGCCCGAGCCGGTCCCTCCGCCGCGCCACCCACCCGTGCGCGCGAGAGCGGGAGTCTGGCGCGCGCTCGTTCTCGAATCCTCGAGGTCGCGAGGTCATGGACACCTCGCGTCGTCCCGGTGTCGTCCGCGCCTCACGCGCCCCGCGTGGGGACCCTCGCCGGCCTTCGCCTGAAGGTCGGTCCACCCGTGCCCCGGACCTCAGCCACCCGTGGGCCTCGTCGTGCCAGGGCTGTCTCGATGTATCGCTGTGAGTCGTGTCAGCAGTCCGTCGGTCCTTCCATCCCGAGTCACCTCGTCACCGTCGCCACCCGCTGGGTCGAGTTCCCGTTCCGCCAGAAGGTGCACTTCGTCGGCCACGCCTTGCGCGAGAAGTGGCGTGACGACCCAGGTGGCGAGGGGCCCCAGGTGGTTCGTCAGCAGCGGATGTGCCCCACCTGCGCGAAGCGCCCGCCGCCCGTGTCGCGCGTGCGACGTCGGCGCTGAGTCTCCTCGGGAAGGCGCGCCGGGAGGTTCCGCTCGGCGCGCCGTCCTGGGGCAATCCGGGCCGGGACGTTGTACACAGGAGGCATGGCTCCTCCGTGGGAGAACGGTGCCCGGCGCGGCACGTGGACGCGCTGTCCGGGGTGCACCCGCTTCAAATCGCCTGGCTCGCGCTGCCCGGCCTGTGCTTGCGGCGCCATCCCCGCGGAGCGATATGGCGCCGCGCGCATGCTGCTCCACGGGGGCGTGGACCGCTTCGCCCTGGCCGAGCGCGTGGCGGCGTTGGAGCCGTCGCTCGCCCGCCAGCTGGAGGCGCGCTATGCCCACGCCTGGGCCTGCGTGTGCCGCCTCGTCGAGGCGACCCGCCGGTGTCTTCCTCACCTGACGCTGGGCGGCTTCGTGGAGGAGGTCGAGGACCACTGGGCCGGGTTGCTCCCGGGGTCCGAGCCGCCGCTCCGCCACGAGGACGAACCTGCGTGGGAGGACGCCCCGCTGGAGCTGCTCGCCCGGCGCGGCCATGTTCCGGACCTGCGCCAGCTCGCGGGGCTTGCGGAGGTGAACCAGGGCGTCCCCGCATATGACGTGCTCGCCTCGGTCGTGGCCCTGTTGACGGGCGATGGCGTCGTGGCCCAGGAGGCGGCGCTGGCGGTGACGCGCTGGCGCGTCTGGCCTCGCGTGCGCCTGGGCAGGTCCCAGCACGAGGCCCTGGTGCGTCACGCTCGCGCCATCTTCGAGCGCTTCCCCGACCACTCCGCGCGCGCCGCCGTGGCCTGGGTCCGCGCCACCGGCGAGGAGCCGGAGCTGGACCTGTTCCACGCCCTGCGCATGGGCCTGGGCCACGAGGACGCGGACATCCGGTTCGAGTGCGCCCTGTGCCTGGACGACGAGGACACGCTCCTCGAAGCGCTGGACTCGGAGGTCCCGGAGCGCGTGTCCGAGGCCCGCCGCGCGCTGGCGTCCCTGGGGTCATCGCGGCTGGCGGAGCGGCTGTCCGTGACGTCCGACGCTGGCTTCGCGCGGGACGTGCTGAAGCGGCTGCCCACCTCGTGCCCGCTGGAGTCCCTGGACGCCGTGCTCACCGCCGCGGCCCGGATGGAGGGCGGGCTCGCGTCCGAGTTGAGGGCGTGGACGCTCCACCGGCCCTTCGCGGAGCTGTCCCCGGAGGCCCAGGGGCGCTGGGCGCGCTGGGCGCGGGACGCGCGAGGCCGGGTGTCCGCGGAGGAGGCCCTGCGCTTCCTCGAATGGGCGGGCGCGGCGGCGGAGTCGCGCGGCTCGGAGGCGGTGCGCGTGTTCCGGGACACGGCGACGCGGGCGGTGGGCGCGGTGCCCTCGTCCGAGCGCGCCGAATTGGTGCGGGCCTCGGGCTTCGTGCACTGGCTGGCGCTGGGCGACGGCGACGTCGCGGCGCTCCTGCACACCTGGGCGCGCGACGCCGCGTGCGCGGAGCCGCTGCTGGACCTGCTGTTGTCGCTGCCGGTTCGCCTGGGGCGCTGGGAGGAGGAGCAGCACACGGGCCAGGCCGCGCGGCTGCTCATGGCCGTGTGGGAGCGGCCGGACCGCGCGCCCGTGCACGCGCCGCTGCGCAAGGCGCTGCGCTCCAACCTGGGGACCTCCCAGCGGCAGGAGCTCATCGACGCGGTGTGGCTGCGCTTCCAGCGCCACCCCTCCGAACGGGCGGAGCTCCTGGCCACCTTCGCGCCCTGGCGTCGGGAGCTGTGGGAGCGGCAGCTCGCGTCGTCCGGCGCTCCCACCGGGTGGTTCGAGACGTGGTGGCGCGCGGACTCACCGCTCCAGCTCCCGGCGCTGGTGGAGTGGTTCATCCGCGAGGCCCCGGCCCAGGCCTTGCCGGAGCGCCTGCCCTTCGTGTGGGAGGCCGCGCACGCGCGCGTGGACGCCTGGCCGCGCTCCACCTCGCATGCCGTGTCCTGGGCGGCCGGGCCCCTCAACAACGCCCTGCGCGAGGGGCACGACTTCCTCATCCCGCAGGTGGAGCGCTTCCTGGAGTGGTTCCCGGACTTCGAGCGCCGCGTGCTCGCCGCGCCCGTTCCTGACGAGGAGTCGTCCTACCAGCGTCACCTCCTGGAGGACATCCACGTCGACGTCCAGATGATGCGCCGCTACCTGGAGCAGCGGCGGGAGGACGCCGAGCGCGAACGCGAGTTGGAGCTGCGGCGCAGGGTGGAGGAGTCGCGCCGGAGGGACCAGGAGCGACAGCTCGCGTTGCAACACGAGGAGGCCGAGCGGGCTCGACAGGAGGCGGAGCGACGGCGTCAGGCGCTGGAGGCGCACCGCCTGCGGCTGCTCGCCACGGCGGACATCGTGCCGCCGCCAGCGCGGCGGGTGCCGGTCGGGGTGCCGCGCGTGCAGGCTGCGCCGCTCGACGAGGAGCCGCTGCTGCCGGGCGCGCGGCTGGCCACGCTGATGGACTACGCGCGGCTCCTCAAGGCGATGATGGCCAGCGGCGACATGCTCGGGGTGCTGGCCTCGTGGGACCTGTCGCTCCAGGACTGGAGCACGGAGGCCCGCGAGTGGACCCAGGTGATGGTGCGCAGGCCCGACGTGACGCTGCGCCTGGGGCAGTTGATGGCGGCGCCCTGGGACTGAAGGACGCCGCCGGGGGCTACTGCGCGGTGGCGCCGCCGTCGAGCACCAGCTCCGCGCCCGTCATCAGCTTCGACTCCTCCGAGGCGAGGTAGACGATGGCGTTGGCGACGTCGTCGGGCTCGCCCAGGTGCCCCAGGGGGATGGAGCGCACCAGGTTGGCGCGGGCCTTGTCCGGCCTGTCGCTGGAGTTCACCAGCGCCTGCACCATGGGCGTGTCCACGAAGGTGGGGTGGATGGAGTTGCAGCGGATGCCGTAGCCCTTCGCCGCGCAGTGCAGGGCCACCGACTTGGTGAACATGCGTACCGCGCCCTTGGCGGAGCCGTATGCAATCAGCGTGGGCACGCCGACGAGCCCCGCCACGGAGGACACGTTGATGATGGAGCCCTTCGCGCCGCACTGCCGCATGACGCGGATGGCGTGCTTGCAGCCCAGGAAGGCGCCGTCCAGGTTCACCGCGTGGACCAGCCGCCACTCCTCCAGGCTGAGCGACTCGATGTCCTTGGGGATGCCCATGCCCGCGTTGTTGACGAGCACGTCCAGCCGGCCGAAGCGCTCCAGCGTCGCGTCCATCGCCTTCGTCCAGTCCGCGTCGCGGGTGACGTCGAGCGGGACGAACAGGCCCTGTCCCTCGCCCAGCGACGCCGCCACCGCGCGCCCGTCCTCGTCGCGCCCCGGACGGTCCGTCACCACCACCCGGGCGCCCTCGCGCGCCAGCATCCGCGCCGCCGCGCTGCCCAGCCCACCCGCCGCGCCCGTGACCAGTGCCACCTTGCCTTCCACTCGCTTCATCGCGTTGCCTCCGGGGACCGTCGGGAAAACCTGCGGTGCTTCACGTCAGAGGGGACCGTTGGGGGTGAAGAGCACCTTGCCGGCGCGCCCGCCCTCCATGGCGCGCGCGAGCGCCTCGTTCACCTGGTCCAGCGCGAAGGTGCCCTCCACGGGCGTGCGCAGCGTGCCCTGCGCCACCAGCTTCGCCAGCCGGGCGAACGTCTCCGCCTGCTTCTCGCGCGGCGAGCGCTTCATCCACAGCACCAGCCAGAAGCCGCGCAGGGTGATGTCCTTGAAGATGGACGCCGCCGCCGACAGCTTGGGGCCCTTGCCGCTCATCACGCCGTAGTTCACCACCGTGCCGCCCGTGGCGAGCGAGTCACCCAGCCGCCGCGTGGAGTCTCCGCCCACCGCGTCGATGGCCAGCCGCACCTTCGCGCCGCCCGTCGCCGCGCGCACGCGCTCCGGCAGGTCGTCCGTGTCCGTGAGCACCACGTCCGCGCCCAGCTCCGTCAGCTCCTTCGCCAGCTCCTCGCGGCGCACCACGTTCAGCGTCTTGTAGCCGGCCAGCTTCGCCAGGGAGATGAGGTAGCGCCCCACGCCGGAGTTGGCCGCGTTCTGCAGCACCCAGTCCCCGGGCTGCAGCGCGACGAACTCGCGCAGCATGATGTCCGCGGTGGGGGGATTGATGAACATCATCGCCGCCTGCTTCAGGTCCATGCCCGGCGGCACCGGCACCAGCCCCTCCGCGGGGACGACCATCCGGGTGCGCCACGTCCCTCCGCCCAGTGGAAGGAAGACGACATCCCCCACGCGCACCGCGGACGCGTCCTTCACCTCCACCACCCGGCCCACGCCCTCGTTGCCCGGCACCGCCGGCAGCTTGGGCAGCGAGCCGTACTGTCCGGAGAGGGTGAGCAGGTCGGACGGGTTGATGGGGGTGGCGAGCACCTCCAGCCGCGCCTCGCCCGGCTGCAGCGCGACGTCGGGTTCCTCCACCACCTCCGCCACCTTCAGCGGGTGTCCGAAGCTCGAAAAGCGAACCGCTTTCATGTGTGTCGCTCCCTGTGCGCGCGGGAAATGGGGCCACACCCTAGCGACCTTCGGCCCCGGTGCCGAGCACGCACTCCGGCTCCCGGATGCGCCGGGGTGCCCGCGAGGGAGGGGCAGGGGGCGATGTCCACCTCCCGACGCGGGGCGGAAGCGACCGGCCTTCGGGCGCCGGGCGACCCTCGCCATCCGGTGGCGGGCTGATCACCTTCCAATTCGACCCGGGGGCGGCAGGGTGGCGAGGAGGCGAGGGTGGGCAACGCGCGCGGGGAGGCGGTCCTGGTTCGGCCGGTGGGCGTCGCGGTGGCGGCTCGCCCGGCGCGCGTCCCCTGGCGGCGCAAGGTGGTGGGGCTGATGCGGCCCCTGTTCGCGGTGGCCGGGCTGGGCATGCTGGCGCTGCTGGTACGCAAGGTGGGGCCTCGCGAGCTGGGGGACGTGCTGCTCGACGCCGCGCCCTGGCTGCCCTGGGTGGCCCTGCTGGAGGTGGGGCGCCAGGGCATGGACGCCCTGGCCACGCGCAGCGCCTACGGGCCGAGCGCGGACCAGGTCCCCATGCGCGAGCTGATGCGCGCGCAGCTCATCGGCACGGCCGTATCCAGCATGGCGCCCGCCGGCCGCGCCGCGGCGGAGGCCACCAAGGCCGCGCTGCTGGCGCCCTACCTGGGCGGCGCCCGCGCGACGGCGGCCGCGGCCACGTCGCAGTCGGCGTCGCTCGCGGCCGGTGGCCTCATCTCGTTCCCCTGCGCGGCCGCCTCCTTCCTGCTGACGGGCTGGTCTGCCTTCACCCTGGCGATGCTCGGCCACGGCGTGGTGCTGGTGCTGGCGTGCGCCGGCGTCCGCGCGTGCATGCGCGCCCGGCGGCCCTGTGATTGGCTGGCGAGTCGCTCCGCGCGCTGGAGTCAGCACACCGCGCAGTTCCGCGCCTCCGCGTGCCACGGTCCGCTGCTGCCCCGGGGGCCCATGCTGGCCTTCCTCGGCAGCCGCATGCTCCAGGTGGTCCAGTACGGCGTGCTCACGCACGCGGTGGGCATCGATACCTCGGCGGTGCAGGCCCTCTTCTCACAGGGCCTCTACCTGTGCGCGCTGGCCGTGGGCTCGCTGGTGCCGGGACAGGTGGGGGTGAGCGACGGGGCCTTCGCGCTGGCGGCGGGCGTGCTGGACACGACCGCCGCGCGGGCGATGTCGGTGGCGCTGCTGAACCACCTGGTGCAGCTCGTCTTCGTCGCGGCCGGCGCCCTCACGCCGCTGGTATGGCGGGTGCGGGTGCCAGTGCCTTCCGTACCCGCACCGGCGTGCCGTTGAAGGCGGCGTTGCCGCTGACGGCGTCCAGCGCGCGGTCGTCCGTCAGGTCGTTCTGGCTGGCGCCCGCGTGCGCGGCGGCCACCTGGAGCCGGGTGCCCGAGCGCTGGTGGCCGTAGCCGTGCGGCAGGCTCACCACGCCGGGCATCACCTCGTCCGTCACCGCCACGGGCACCGTCACCTCGCCCACGCGCGAGCTGACCACCGCCCCCTCGCCGTCCACCAGCCCCAGCCGCGACGCGTCCTGGGGGTGGACCATGAGCGTGCAGCGCGGCTTGCCCTTGAGCAGGCCGGGCACGTTGTGCAGCCAGGAGTTGTTGTCGCGCAGGTGTCTGCGGCCGATGAGCAGCAGCTCCCCCTCGCCGCCCACCGCGGGCGCGCCCTCCGGGAAGGCCTCGCGCAGCCGCTGGACGTCCGCGAGCAGCGGCTCGGGCGCCAGGTGGATGCGCCGGTCCTTCGTCCGCAGGCGGCCGAGCAGGCACGGTTGGAGCGGGCCCAGGTCCACGCCGTGCGGCGCCTCGCGCAGCTTCGCCAGCGTCAGCCCCTGCTTGAGCGGGTGGAAGCCGGCGCCGTGGGGCCCCAGGCGCAGGCCCAGGTCCAGCACGCGCTCCAGGCCGAGCCGCTTCATCGCCTGGTGCTTCAGCGTGGCGCGCACGGAGGGGCGGCCCCGGTTCAGCGTGTCCAGCCGGTGTTGGAGCGCGAGGGCGATCTCCCAGTCGTGGCGCGCGTCCTTCCCCGGCTCGAAGAGGGCGGGCGCGTAGCGCGCGGTGTTGCGCACCGCCAGCGCGTGGAGGGCCACGTCGTAGTGGGGCCGCTCCAGCGCGGAGACGGGCGGCAGGATGAGGTGCGCGTGGCGCGTCGTCTCGTTGAGGTACGGGTCGATGCTCACCATGAAGTCCAGCCCCTCCAGCGCGCGCTCCAGCTGCGGGCCGTTGGGCGTGGACAGCACCGGGTTGCCCGCCACGGTGACCAGCGCGCGCACGCGCTCCTCGCCCGGGGTGAGCATCTCCTCCGCGAGCACCGCCACGGGCAGCTCGCCGGCGAACTCCGGCAGCCCGCGCACCCGGCTCTTCCACCGGCCGAAGCTGCCCCGGCTGATGCCCAGCGCCTTGGGCCCGCCGACGATGTCGAAGGCCGGCTGGGTGAACATGGCGCCGCCCTCGCGGTCCAGGTTCCCCGTCACCGCGTTGAGGACGTTGATGAGCCACTGGCACAGCGAGCCGAACGGCTGCGTGGACAGGCCCATGCGCCCGTAGCAGACGGCGCCGTCGGCGGCGAGGAAGTCGCGCGCGAGCTGGCGCAGCGCGTCCGCCGCGATGCCCGTGGTCCCGGCCACGCGCTCCGGCGGGAACTCCCGCGCCACGGCGCGCACGGCCTCCAGTCCGTCCAGGTGCGCGTCGAGCGGACCGGGCCTCGGCGGCGACTCCAACAGCACGACGTGCAAGAGCGCGAGCAGCGCCAGCGCGTCCGTGCCGGGGCGGATGAACAGGTGCGCGTCCGCGATGGCCGCCGTCTCCGTCCGGCGCGGGTCCACCACCACCAGCCGGCCTCCGCGCTGCTGGATGGCGCGCAGGCGCGCGCGCACGTCCGGGGCCGACATGAGGCTGCCATTGGATGCCAGCGGGTTGGCGCCCATGACGAGCATGAAGCGCGTCCGGTCGAGGTCCGGGATGGGCACCAGCAGCTGGTGCCCGAACATGAAGTACGACACGAGCTGGTGGGGGAGCTGGTCCACCGACGTGGCGGAGAAGCGGTTGCGCGAGCGCAGCGCCCGCACCAGCTGCGGCCCGAACAACATGCTGCCCAGGTTGTGGACGTTGGGGTTGCCCAGGTACGAGGCCACCGAGTTCCTGCCGTACCGGCGTTGCACCTCGTGCAGCCGCCGCGCCGCCTCGTCGAGGGCCGAGTCCCAGGACACCCGCTCCCAGCCCGTGGCCGTGCGCCTCAGCGGGTGGCGCAGCCGGTCCGGGTCCTCGTGCAGGTCCTTCAGCGCCAGCGCCTTGGGACAGACATGCCCCCGACTGAATGGGTCCTCGTCGTCGCCTCGGATGGCGGTGATTCTCTCGCCCTCCAATTCGATGCGGAGACCACACATGGCCTCGCAGAGATTGCACGTACGGAAGTGGACCCGGGACGTGGTGGCGCTCATGGCGTCGGAGTCTACCTGCCTCCAGGGCCGCGCATCCGTCACGAGGTGGGGACCTCTGTCCACTGCTGACTTGGATGGCAATGGCATGAAAGGATTGCGTCCAAGGGAGAATCCATGCACCGGTTGGCTTCGAGCGTCGTCGTCCTGGGTCTGGTGTGCATGCCTGTCATTGCGGTGGCCGGGAAGCCCGCGAAGGGCGCGGCCGCGAGCACGGTCAAGCTCGAGCGCAAGGACCTGGTGGTGGGCGAGGCGCAGGCGCAGACGGGTTTGTTCTCGTTGAAGTACGACGTCACGCTCTCCGGCCCGGGCATGGAGCCCCAGTCGATGTCGTCCCTCGTCGAGGCGACGGGCGACTCCACCAGCACGGTGCTCGCGGCGAAGGGCCGCGTCCCCACGCGGGTGAAGGTGTCGTTCGACGAGCAGGTCGCCACCATGACGGACGCGCAGGGCCAGCCGAAGCGCGAGGTGGCCGTCATCAGCGGGAAGACGTACGTCGCGGAGGCGGCCAGGGGCTCCATCACCGTGACGGACGAGGCCGGCGAGCCCGTGCCCGAGGAGGAGGCGAAGCAGGTGCGCGAGCGGCTCGTCGACGACCTGGGCAAGGAGAACGCGCTGGAGAAGGCGCTGCCCCAGGGGGCCATCAAGGTGGGCGCCTCGCAGCCCAGGCTCGCGCAGGTCTTCGAGTCCTTCATGGAGGAGCGGATGGAGGGCACCGACTTCGCGGACGCGAAGCTGAAGCTGACCGAGGTCCGCGACCGGCCCCAGGGCAAGGTGGCCGTCTTCTCCATCACCTCCAGCCTCATCTTCGTCAACGCGTCCACCTCCCCCATGCTGATGTCGTCGGACCTGGAGGGCTCCATGGAGGTCCTCCTGGACGGAGCGTGGCTCCAGGCCATCGACCTCAAAGGGGACCTCGACTTCCAGCCCGTCACCCAGCTGTACCAGCAGGGCTACAGGACGAAGGGCAAGGGCGGCGTCCGCCTGCGCCTGACGAGCCAGCCCCAGCCGCGGTGAGCCACTTCGCTCCCCCCAGGTACAGATGACACGTTGCGTCGGCGACACGCCCTGGCGGTAACTGTCCGACGCCCGGCAAGGATGCCCGGCTGCCCCGCGGAGCAGCAGAGGCATGACACGGCCCTGACAGAGAATGGGCAGGGTTCGCGGTTAGAGGGTTCACATGTTCCTGCACGCGCTCGGTCACTTCCATCCCCCCAACCTCCTGACCAATGCCTTCCTCGAGGAGCTGGGCCTCGAGACCACGGATGCCTGGATTCTCGAGCGGGTGGGCATCCACACCCGGCACACCGTGCTCCCCCTGGAGTACATCCGGGAGACGCGCAACCGGGACGTGCGCGCCGCGCAGGAGGCGGCCCTCTTCAGCAACGCGGAGACGGGGCGCCGGGCGGCGATGATGGCGCTGGAGCGCGCGGGGTTGAAGCCCTCCGACATCGGCCTGGTGGTGGCGGGTGGGTGCAGTCCGGACGAGTGCATCCCCGCCGAGTCCAACCGCGTGGCGCAGCTGATGGGCATCGACGCCCCGGCGGTGGACCTCCAGAGCGCCTGCTCGTCGTTCTGCACGCAGCTGCACTTCCTGACGGGCATGCGCCCGGAGCGGCTCCCGGAGTTCGTGCTCGTGGTGAACATGGAGAACTCCACCCGCGTGGTGGACTACACGGACCGCTCCACCGCGGTGCTGTGGGGCGATGGCGCCACCGCGGCCGTCCTCTCGCCGCGCGCGCCGGGGCGCTGGCGGGTGACCCAGACGCGGCTGGCGGGGGACCCCTCCGGCGCGGACAAGGTGCGCGTGCCGCGCGTCGGCCACTTCACGCAGCACGGCGCGGAGGTGCAGAAGTTCGCCATCCGCCGCGCCAGCGAGACGCTCCAGGAGCTGCGCGCCCACTACCTGACCTCCCGCCCGGGCAAGGGCATGGGCGATGTCACCTTCATCGGCCACCAGGCGAACCTGCGCATGCTGGAGTCGGTGGCCCGCCGCTGCGAGGTGCCCGAGTCGCGCCACCTCTTCAACGTCAACCACCGCGGCAACACCGGCGCCGCGGGCGCGCCCGGGGTGATGAGCGAGCACTGGGACGACCCGGCGCTGGGCGACGCGGTGGTGCTCAGCGTCGTGGGCAGCGGCCTGACCTGGTCCGGCGCGCTCCTCGAGCGCGTCACCTCCTCGTCACCGTAGCCGCGTCAGGGGGCTCTGCTAATGCCGCCTGACGCCCCCCACCCCAGGGCTCGCGCCGCCCATGACCTCCTCCCCCGCGCCACACCGCCCTCCTCCGCCCACCCGCGCCCAGGGGGCGGGCCACGTCCGCACCGGCACTTCGCGTGAGCCACGCTTCACCTTCCGTCGTCTCCGTCCACTCGCGCACAGGCCCCCGTCAGGTTCTGCTGGCGGCCCGGCGTCGCGGTGTGCACCTATGGGGACACCGGACTCGGATGGGGCGGGGGTCGGACGCATGAGGAAGCAGGCGTGGACAGGACACGCGCGGTGGCTCGTGCTGGGCTTGTGGCTCGTGGCGGGCGCGGCGCACGCGGGACAGAAGCAGGTGGGCGGCGTCCGCATGCCGGACTCGCTCACGCTCCAGGGGCGCACCGTCGCGCTGGCCCACATGGAGCTGCACAAGCGCTTCTTCTTCAAGGTGTATGTCTGGAGCCTCTACCTGGAGGACCAGCCCCGCAACGCCTCGGAGGCCATCGCCTCCGACTCCGTCAAGCGGCTGCACTTCCGTTTCCTGCGTGACATCAGCCGCGCCCAGCTCGTCGACAGCCTCCGCCACGGCCTGGTGTCCCGCAACCCGCACCTGCGCGAGGGCCCCCTGGCCCAGCAGCTCGGCGTCATGCTCGCCTCGCTGCGCGACGTGGGGAAGGGCGGTGACCTCATCATCACCTACACGCCGGACGGCGGCCTCGAGGTCGGCGGCGAGGCCAGCGGCGGCGTCTTCATCCCCGGCAAGTCCTTCGCCGACGCCCTCTTCGCCGTCTGGCTCGACGCGCACCCCATCTTCCCGCGCTGACGGCCGTCTGCCCGCGCCCCCCGCCCGCCGGGGCACCCCTCCGCCCTCCCTCTCGATGTGGGTTCTTCCTGACCTGGACCGCTCATGGCGGTAGGCTGGAGCTCCAATCATCGTTGTCGGGAGGACACGTACACATGCGGACACGGCTGATTCTGGGCACGCTCGTCGCCCTCTCCCTCTCCACCGGGTGCGTCTCGCAGGGGAAGTTCGACGCGAAGGCGCTGGAGGCGGAGCAGCTCGCCAAGGGGCTGACGGACGAGAAGGGCGTGCGTGAGGCCGCCGAGGCCAAGGTGAAGGCGCTGGAGGAGCAGAACGCGGCGCTGACGCAGGAGAAGGAGGCGCTGACCAACCGGCTCGCCACGTCGGAGTCGCGCCTCACCGCCAACGCGGCCGAGCGCCGCGCGCTCCAGGAGCAGAACGCGCAGCTGGCGGCGCTCAACGAGGAGCTGGCGCGCAACTCCAAGAAGCTGGCGCAGGCGAAGGAGGAGCTGGAGAAGAAGAGCTCCGAGTACGAGAACCTGGCGCAGAGCCTCAAGCAGGAGATCTCCGAAGGGAAGATCGAACTGTCGGAGATGAAGGGCCGCATGACGGTCCAGCTCAAGGACAAGATCCTCTTCGCGTCCGGCTCCGCGCGCGTGGGCAAGGAGGGCACGGAGGCGCTGAACAAGATCGCCGAGGCGCTCAAGACGGTGACGGGGAAGATCATCCGCGTGGAGGGTCACACGGACGACATCCCCATCGGCAGTGGTCAGTTCCCCACCAACTGGGAGCTGAGCCTGGCGCGCGCCATGGCGGTGGTGCGGGCGCTGCAGGACTCGGGCGTGGACCCCACCATGTTGTCCGCGGCGGGGTATGGCCAGTACCAGCCCATCGTCCCCAACGACTCGGCGGAGCACCGCAGCCAGAACCGGCGCATCGAAATCGTCCTCGCGCCGAAGTTGTGACAGCGTGGGGCGGGGGACCGTGCCGTCATCCCCCGCCCACGCGCACATGAAAACGCTCTTCGCCGTCATCAGCCTCCTCGTCGCCGCCGGGGCCTGGGCCCAGGTCCCGGATGGCGGCGCCGCCGCACCGGACGCCGACGCGGGTGTCCCCACCGGAGTGCTGACGAAGCCGCCGGTCCTGTTGCGGCAGGTGGAGGCCCCCTATCCGCCGGACGCCGCCGCCCAGCAGCTCGAGGGCACGGTGGTGATGGTCATCGACATCTCGGAGACGGGCGCCGTCACGAACGTCGAGGTGTCGCAGCCGGCGGGGCACGGCTTCGACGAGGCGGCGGTGGAGGCCGTCAAGCAGTTCCAGTTCGAGCCGGCGGAGGTGGACGACGTCCCCGCGCCGGTGCGCATCCAGTACGCCTACCAGTTCGTGTTCCGTCCCGTGGCGCCCGCGCCGCTGGAGGACGGGGGCGTGGCCGCGCCGGAGGCGCCGGTGAACTTCAGCGGCCGGGCGCTGGAGCGCGGCACGCGCAAGCCGCTGGTCGGCGCGGAGGTGGTGCTGCCGGAGCTGGACCTGTCCGCCGTCGCGGATGGCGAGGGCCGCTTCGCCTTCCGGGGCGTGCCGCTGGGCACGCACGAGGTGCTGGTGGTGCTGGGCGGGTATGACCGCTTCCGCACCCAGGAGACCTTCACGGAGGGGCGCGAGACGCAGGCGACGTACTACGTGCAGAAGCGCATCTTCAGCCCGTACGAGACGGTGGTGCGCAGCGACCGCGAGCGCAAGGAGGTGACGAGCACCACCCTCCAGGTGGCCGAGGTGCAGCGCGTGCCCGGCACGCAGGGCGACACGCTCAAGGTGGTGCAGAACCTGCCCGGCGTGGCGCGGCCGGCCTTCAACGGCGGCGACCTGGTCATCCGCGGCACCAGCCCGCAGGAGTCCGGCGTCTTCCTGGACGGCCTGCGCATCCCCCTGCTGTACCACTTCGGCGGGCTGACCTCCGTCTACAACTCCGACCTGCTGGAGGCGCTGGACTACCTGCCCGGCAACTTCTCCGCCTACTACGGCAACATCACCGGCGGCGTCATCAACGTGCGCAGCCGCGAGCCGCGCATGGACCGCATCCACGGCACGGTGGGCGTCAGCCTGGTCGAATCCAGCGCCGTCATCGAGGGACCCATCACCGAGAACCTGGGCTTCGCGGTGGGCGGCCGGCGCTCGTACATCGACCTGGTGCTGGGCGTGATTCCGGAGGGCGAGGACGGCCCGTCCCTCCAGGTGGCGCCGCGCTACTACGACGCGCAGCTCAAGCTGGTGTGGAAGCCGCTGTCGCGCCACGTCTTCTCGCTGCAGGGGCTCACCTCGCGCGACCGGCTGGCGCTCGTGTTCGACCGGCCGGCGGACGACGACCCCACCGTCAACGGCAACCTGGACGTCACCACCGGCTTCAACCAGCTGCGGCTGCGCCACGAGTACAAGGGCGAGGCGCTGCGGCTCGACACCCAGGCCCTGGTTGGCGACACGCTGGTGGAGTTCGCCATCGGCGAGCGCAACCTGCGCATCCACTCCACGGACCTGAACCTGCGCTCCACCGCCGAGCTGTCCTTCGGTGATGTCTTCACCTTCGCGGGCGGCGTGGACGTGGCGACCAGCCTGGCGCACGTCAACGCGCGCGTGCAGCGCCCGCCGCGCGAGGGCGAGCCGCCCATGCCGCTGGTCACCGAGGAGCTCCTCACCACGGATGGCGACTTCACCCAGTTCTTCCCCTCCGCCTGGGTGGAGGGGCGCTGGCGGCCGGTGAAGGGGCTCCTGGTGGTGCCCGGCGTGCGCGCCGAGGGCTACGTCTTCACCGACCAGGAGCATGCGAAGGGGTCGCTCGACCCGCGCCTCGCGGTGCGCTACGCGCTCACGGACGCGTGGACGCTCAAGGGCGGGGTGGGCGTCTACCACAGCCCGCCCATCCAGGATGAGCCGAGCATCGCCTTCGGCAACCCGGAGCTGCGCGCCAAGCGCTCGTTCCAGTACGGCCTGGGCGCGGAGTGGCAGCCGTTGCCGGAGTGGTTCGTCAGCAGCGAGGTCTTCTACAACGACCTGGACGACCTCATCGTCCGCTCGGACGGCCTGGTCGAGCGCGACGGCGAGCTGGTGCCGGAGCGGCTGAAGAACGGCGGCGTGGGGCGCATCTACGGCCTGGAGCTGCTCGTGCGCCGCTCGCTGACGGACCGGCTGTTCGGCTGGATTTCGTACACGCTCAGCCGCAGCGAGCGCCGCGACGCGCCGGGGGCGCGCTGGCGCAAGTTCGACAACGACCAGACGCACGTGCTGACGGCCATCGCGTCCTACAAGCTGCCCCGGGGCTGGGAGGTGGGGGCGCGCTTCCGCTTCGCGTCGGGCAACCCCACCACGCCGGTGGTCGGCTCGGTGCGCGACGACGGCACGGACGTGTTCCTGCCGCTGTACACGGCGGTGAACTCGCGGCGGCTGCCGTCGTTCAACCAGCTGGACATCCGCGTGGACAAGAACTTCGTCTTCGACCAATGGACGCTGGACGTCTACCTGGACTTGACGAACGTCTACAACAACGCGGCGGTCGAGGGCATCGCCTACAACTACAACTACACCCAGAGCGCCTGGTTCGAGGGGTTGCCCATCCTCCCCATTCTCGGCGTCAAGGGGGCCTTCTGAGCATGCGCCCGCTGCTTCTCGTCACCCTGGCCGCGGTGCTGGTCTCCTGCGGCCCCGACTTCGAACTCCAGAGTGAAATCCGCCGCGTGCGCGTGCTGGCCATCCGCGCCGAACCCCCCGAACTGGTGCTGGACCCGGACGACGGCACGCTGCCCGGGCCCCTGTCGTTCGAGGCGCTGGCGGTGACGCCGGACGAGCGCCCCGTCACGGTGCGCTACGCCCTGTGCCGCGCCTCTGGCAACCCGTATGACGGCCGCTGCCCCGGGGACAACGGCGTGCCGCTGGAGGGCACGACGCTGTCGCTCGCGGACCCCGCCGTCCAGGCCGTGCTTCGCGACGCGTTGGTGGCGGCCAACCCCGGTGGTGGGGACACGCCGGACCTCGACGACCCGCGCATCCGCGCGGCGCTGGAGAAGGGCATCCCCCTGTTCGTGGGCTATGAGGCGTCGGACGGCAGCGGCACGCCGGAGGGCACCGAGCGCGGGGTGCGGCAGGTGTTGCTGCGCTCCACGCGCGCGCCCAACCACAACCCCGGCGTCGCGGACATCCTCTGGGAGGGGGCCTCGCTGGCGGGGCCGCTGCCCGCGGGCGAGAAGGAGGTCCGCTTCACGCCCGTGCTCACCGAGGGCAGCGCCGAGGTGTACGAGGGCGACGAGGGCCCCCGCTCCGAGCAGGTCTTCTTCAGCTGGTTCGCCACCGGCGACGGCGAGGTGAAGGAGTTCCGCTCCCAGGAGCCCGCCAATGACGTCCCCGGCGACCCGACGTCGAAGTACGAGACCCCCGCCACGCCCCAGCACGTCACCTTCTGGGTGGTGGCCCGGGACGGCCGGGGCGGCGTGGGCTGGTTGCGCCGCGAAGTCGATGTGGGGCCGTAGTCCAGGGTGGGCCTGAGTCAGACGGAACCACAAGTTGTCCAGGAGATTAGGAATTTGCGAGAAGGCCACTTGGTGTCGGCCTTCCCGGTGTGGTTGGGTGTGGCCTCCCCCCTCTGGAGAGGTCTACATCCATGCGGAACATCCTCGCGGTCTGTGCGGCGGTCGTCTCGTTGTCCCTGGTGGGCTGTGGTGGCAAGGCGCCGGAGACGACGACTGAACCCACGCCGGAGACGGCCGAGCAGTCGCAGGGCCTGAAGGTGAACGGCTCGGGCTGCCAGGCGGACACGGAGTGCGCGTCCGGCCTGTGCTGGGACGTGATGAACTCGTACGGCGTCTACGACCCGAGCACCATCAGCGCGGACAGCTGCACGGAGGAGTGCGCGGGTCCGACGGACCACGCGTCCTGCCGCGCGATGGCGGCGGACCTGGGCGCGCCGTACCCCAACTACGCCCGCTGCATCCCCGCGGACGGCGTCTACGACGACATCCCGTACCAGCACAACGTCTACGTCTGCGACCTGCTGCCCGCGGGCCTGGGCGCCGTCCACTGGGTGGAGTAGTCGCCCGGCTCGGGAAGTGATTGCGCGCCGTCCGGGGCTCCTGGCTCCGGACGGCGTTCGTTTTTGTCGGAAGGGCTCAGCCCAGCGCGGCGGAGGCGCGGCCGAGCCCCTCGGCGACGGAGGTGAAGGCGTCCGCGGTGCGCACGCGCTCCTCGCCGAAGCGGCGCACGTACAGCTCGCGCACGGCTGGAATCTGCGACGAGCCGCCGGTGAGGAACACCGCGTCGATGTGCTCGGCCTCCGGGTGCCGGGACAGGAGCACCTCGGTGCACTGCTCCAGCTCGTCGAGCAGCGGCTTGCTGAAGGCGTTGAACTCGTCGCGGGTGATGGGCTCGTGGAGGTTGATGCGCGCCTCCTCGAAGTCGACCGTGGCCACCTCGTCGCGTGACAGGCGCACCTTGGCGGCCTCGATGGCGCGGAACAGGCGGTAGCCCAGGTTGTCCATCACCAGGTCGTGCAGGGCCTCGATTTCGGCCTTCTTGTCGCTGGTCTCCAGCATCGTCGCCAGCAGCTCCTGCGTGGACTTCTCCCGGATGAAGGACATCTCGTGCCAGGAGAGCAGCTTCGCCAGCACGTGCTGGGGGATGGGCAGCCGCTTGTCGCTCAAGCCGCGCACCCGGTAGGTCGACCCGGCGCCGAAGCGGGGCAGCAGCTTGTGCCGCATGATTTCGGCGTCGAAGCGATCTCCACCGATGCGCACGCCCGTGGAGCCCACCACGTCCGGGCGCCGGTCCTTCGCGCCGCGCCGCGAGGGGCCCAGGCGCATCAGCGTGAG
This sequence comes from Myxococcus stipitatus, assembly GCF_021412625.1. Next base: position 159,736 of record NZ_JAKCFI010000014.1, read on the forward strand.
GTCCGTGGTACCGGCGCCGAAGTCCGCCACCAGCACCAGCTCGTCGCGCGTCAGCTGCGCCTCGTACGCGAGCGCCGCGGCGATGGGCTCGATGAGGAACTGGACGTGCTCGAAGCCCGCCAGCTCCGCGGCGCGCAAGAGCCGTCGCTGCGCCAGCGCGTCCGCCTCCGGGTCCGGCGTGAAGACGGCGGGACGGCCCAGGATGACCGCCTCCGGGGGCCCACCCATGTGCTCGCCCGCGGCTTCGCGCACCCGGCGCAGCAGGATGGCGACCAGCTCCTCGATGGTGAAGGTGCGGCCCTTCACCTGCGTGGCGCGGAAGGAGTTGGAGTGCAGGAAGGACTTCACGGACTGGATGAAGCGTCCGGTGTTGTCCTCCAGGTACCGGTTGATGGCGTTGGCGCCGGTGTAGACCTCGCGCTCGTCGTCCGGGAAGAACATCACGGAGCGGAACAGCCGGGGCTCCGGGGTGTGGGGTTGCAGCGACAGCACCGTGCCGTCCGGCAGGGCCGCGGCGGTATTGCTGGTTCCGAAGTCGAGTCCGCAGGCACGCATGGGGGTGCGCCCCTTATCTCCAATGGCCGGGAAAGGGTAGGGCGTCGTGAGCCGGGTCGCCTGCTGGAGGACGAGCGGGAGTCCCGGCGCTCGCGTCGGATCGGGGTCCGGGGCCTCGTGACGACTGTTCAACTTCCGGATCTGGAAGTCATACCACGGGAGCCCTTCATGAGACTTCGCGCGAGATGGATGGTGGCTGGCGTCGCCGCCTTGATGCTGGGAGCGGGATGTCGCGAGCGCGGCCGCGAGCCCCCCTCGTCGCAAGGCGGACAGGCGTCCGCGGGGACGACGTCCCAGGAGACGGGGACGAGCCAGGCCGACCTCCAGCGCGAGCAGCGGGCCCTGGCCGAGGCCCGCGCCCGCGCCGAGCAGGAGACGGCCGCCGCGCGCAGGGCCCAGGAGGAGGCGCGACGACAGGTGGAGTCCGCGCGGAGGGCCCAGGAGGCGGCCGAGGCCCAGCGGTCAGGGGCACGACCTGGCGGGCCCACCCCCGGCACGACGACCCCCTCCGGACAACAGGCCCAGGCCGCGCAACCCCAGGCCACGCCGGAGCAGCAGGCCCAAGCCGCGGCACCGTCGGCGCAGGGGCAGCCGGGAGCCGCGACCGACGCCTCGGGGGACCAGGCGCGGTCGGGCTCGACCGGTTCGCTTCCGTCGTCGGGGGAGGAGGCGGAGCGTCAGGCGGCGCTGCGCAGCGAGCAGACGGCGGAGCAGCGCGAGGAGCGCGAAGCGGAGCAGCGCGCCGAACAGGTGGCGGCGCAGAGTCGCGCCAGGGACCTCGGCGCGAGCACCTCGCCGGAGGCGTCCTCGTCGCAGGGGACGTCCGTGGCTTCGTCGGGAGCGACCTCGCCCTCGACGGGGAGCACGGTGGCCTCGGGACCTGGTACCCAGGACTCCTCCCAGGTGGCGGACTCCACGAACGCGGCGGGAGACCAGCAGTCCCTCTCTCCGCTCGAGCAACTCGACACGCGACAGCAACAAGGCCAGTCCTCCGGGGCGGTGACGACGCCCTCCACCCCGTCGGACAGCGCGGGAGCCATGGCCTCGACGGGCACGGGGACCTCGTCATCGTCGGGAGGAGGCGTCGCGTCGGGCACGGACTCCTCGACCACCGGGACGGGGGCTTCGGGCTCGGCGGGCAGCGACGCGACCCAGCAGGGACAGGGGACCCCGGGGGCCGGGACGGCGCAGGGCTCGACGGCGACGACTCCCTGGGTGGTGATGCCGTCGCCCTCGGGTTCGTCGTCCGGGAGCTCCGGGACATCGTCGAGCGGGACGCAGACGCAGCAGACCGCCGAGCAGCGAATCTCCGGCGAGGTGGTCCAGGCGGGTGAGGAATCGGTGTTGCTCAGCGAGAATGGCGAGCCCCGCATCCGGCTCCACGTGGGGCCCCTGACGATGGTGGTGCTGGATGGCATCCGCATCGCGCCAGAGGACCTCCAGAAGGGCACGCAGGTGCAGGCCACCTATGTCTCCGACGAGACAGGGGAGGTGACGGCCCGGCGCATCGACGCCACGACCCCGCGATAGCCCTGGCTTCGCGGGCCCGCGCCCCTCGTCCATCCTCCCTTGAACAGGTGAAACGGCTCGGACGCCGATACCGCGCTCCCATCTCTCTCCACACCCTCCGCCGACAGGCGCAGGCGGCGATGGGGAGAGATGGGGCATGAGGTACGGAACGAGGATGGTGTTGGCGGGCGTGGTGGTCCTGCTCTCCGCGTGCACGAGCGCGAACAGCGAGAACGACGCGGAGGGCCTCAACGTGCAGGCGGTGACGTTGAGCGACGCGCAGATCGTCCGCGTGATGCAGGTGCTGAACGATGGCGAGGTGGTCCTCGGGAAGATGGGGGAGGCGCGGGCCAAGGCGACGAGCGCTCGCGACTTCAACGCCAAGATGGTCACCGAACACACCGAGGCGCGACAGCGGCTGGATGCGCTGTCGAAGGACCAGGACATCATGCCCGCTGAGAGCCAGCTCTCGGTCCAGCTGGTGGCCGAGGTGCAGGGGCAGATGCGGGTCCTGAGCAGTCTGGAGGGGGAGGCGTTCGACCAGGCGCTGATGGACGTGCAGGTCCTGGTCCATGCCCGCGCGGCCATGGTGATGGATGCCCTCGTCGTGCCCCAGGTGAAGGACGACGCCCTGGCGGCGGAGGCCGTGGCGGAGCGTCAGACGGTCCAGAAGCACCTCGAGGAGGCGCTCTCCATCCAGAAGACCCTCTTCGAGGCGCCCGAGACGCCCGCGCCGCCGTGACGTGCCGCACGGTCGCTACCCGCCGCGGTGGCGTGTGGCCAGGGCCGGACGGAGTGCTTCTCGGTGAGCACGTGACGCGTCTTCCGACGGTGGGCCTGGTCGCTCGGGTGCGGGGATGACCTCGAGCGCTGTCCGCCCTGACGAGGCGCGGAAGCGTCAGGTCAGCACGCGGCTCAGCCTTCGCGGGATGTCCTCGGTGTGCCAGCGCTGGAGCTCCCGGGCAATCTCCGCGGAGCGCTTCGCGCGGCCGTCGCGGATGAGCGGCAGCAGGGCGCTCGCGGCCTTGCGCTCCCGGGGCTTGCCCCCGGCGGCGAGGCGCTCGAACACCTCCAGCCGCACGTCCGCGTCGTGCAGCTCCCCGAGTCCATCCTGGAGCGGTACGAGCACCTCCAGGAGCGCGCCCAGCGTGCGCCGGAACGCGGGCTGGTAGATCTCCAGCTCATAGCGCAGCTTCTTCAGGTCCTTGCGCAGCGCGTGCGCCGTCTCCGCGTCGGAGGCGTCCAGGTAGGCCCCCATCCGCTTGCGCACCCGTCGCACGCGCCACAGCAGGTGGTCCTTCACGCGGCGCCCGCCGAAGCGGTGGTTGTCGTCGAGCGAGTCCAGCTTGCGCAGGAGCCGGGGCACGGTGCTGTGCGTCCAGCGGTCCAGCACCTTGCGCAGCCGGGCCTCCTTCTCCTTCAGCCCCGCCTGTCGCTGCCGGGCGAGCGAGACGATGCCCGCGCGTGTCTCGGGCTTCTCCCGGCGGGCCTTCTTCGCCACGTCCTCCAGCCACAGCGCCTGGACGTGCAGGTCCCTCACCTCGCCCAGCGCGTCCTGGAGCTGCTTCACCTCGGTCTCCAACTTCGTGAGCCCTCCCAGGGGGCGGAACACCTGGAGCGAGGCGCGCAGGCGGCGCGTGGCCACGCGCATGTCATGGACGGCGTCGTCGTCGATGCCGTCGGCGAGGCGGGCCTCCGGCTTGCGCACGTCCGCGAGCCGGCCGGCGAGGATGCGGCGCGCGGCGTGGCCCAGCTCGCTGTCGGGGCCGAGTCCGCGGATGGGAGTGGGGTGGGCCATGGCTCAGCCTCCGGAGGGCAGGGGGAGCATCCGCTCGGCGGCCTCGGGGCCTTCCCAGCCGAGGATGCGCGCGTCCTTGTCCTCGAAGTGGACGGCGGCCATGAAGAAGTGCGCCAGCTCCTCGCGTTCACGGCGTGACAGGTCCTGGTAGGTGCGCAGGTTCTCCTCGCGCGGGGCGGACACGGGGACGGCGAGGATGCGGTCGTTGCGCTCGCGCTCGCCCGGCCTGCCGCCCTTGCGCTTCTGGTCCACCTGGAGGACGCCCAGCGCGCGACAGGGCAGCACCACGCCGGGCCAGGTGGTGTCGTCCCATAGCACCATCGCGTCGAGCGGGTCTCCGTCCGGCCCCTGCGTGGAGGGGATGAAGCCCCAGTCGAACGGGTAGCGCAGCCCGCGGGTGAGCGGGCGGGAGATGGAGAAGGCGGCCAGCGCGGCGTCGTACTTGAGCTTCACCGTCGAGCCCCGAGGCGACTCGACGACGACATGGAAGGCGCCGTGCTGCCCGCGCGTGGGCAGGCGGGTGAGGTCCGTCGTCATGGAAGACACAAGGTTGGGCCCGCGCCGCGTTCCGGCAAGCGGTCCGCGGGGCGACTTTCGACTCCTCGACGCGGAGCCGGGATGCCACGCCGCGCGACCTCCCTGGGTCCTTCCGGTGACGGAGTCTCAGGAGCTGCAGCTCACCACCAGGTGCCGCCCCCAGGCGGGCGGCGCGGAGGTGTACTCCTCGAAGTCGGGGCGCTCGGTGAACGGGTCTGCCAGCGCCTCCAGCAGCCGGTCCACCTGGCCGTAGTCGCCCCGCTCCGCGTCGCGGATGGCCGCCTCGGCCAGCCAGTTGCGCAGCACGTAGCGCGGGTTGACGCGGTCCATGCGGGCCCGTCGCTCCACGTCCACGCTGCCCTCGGACTGGAGCCTCGCCCGGTACTGCACCGCCCACGGCGTGAAGGCCGCGGGGTCCGGGAACAACGCGCCCGCGGCGGAGGGCCCCGCGCCGGCCGAGGTCTCGAACCTCCCCAACGCGCGGAACAACCGCGTGTAGTCCACCCGGGCCTCCGCCATGCGGGAGAAGAGGTCGCCCACCAACGCGCGGTCCTCCTCGCGCGCCTCGCGCAGGCCCAGCTTCTCGCGCATCGCCGCGAGGAAGTGCGCGCTGAACGCGGGCTGGAAGGCGCCGAGCGTCGCGCGGGCCTCGTCCTCGGAGATGAGCGACAGCAGCGCCTCGCCCAGGCACGCCAGGTTCCACAGCGCGATGCGCGGCTGCTGGTCGAAGGCGTAACGACCCCGGTCGTCCGAGTGGTTGCAGATGAAGCCCGGCTCGAAGTCGTCCAGGAAGCCGAAGGGCCCGTAGTCCAGCGTGAGCCCGAGGATGGACATGTTGTCCGTGTTCATCACCCCGTGCGCGAAGCCCACCGCCTGCCATTGCGCCATCAGCCGCGCGGTGCGCTCGGCCACCTCCGCGTAGAAGCGCGCGTAGCGCCCCTCCACGCCGGACAGGTGCGGGAAGTGCGCGTCGATGACGTGGTCCGCCAGCGCCGCGACGTGGCCGTGCTGGTCGGTGTGGTGGAAGTACTCGAACGTGCCGAAGCGCACGTGCGACGGGGCCAGCCGCACCAGCATGGCGCCCTTCTCCACCGACTCGCGGTACACGCGCTCGTCGCCGCCGAGGATGCACAGCCCCCGCGTGGTGGGGATGCCCAGCCCGTGCATCGCCTCGCCGCACAGGTACTCGCGGATGGTGGAGCGCACCACCGCGCGCCCGTCACCGCCGCGAGAGAAGGGCGTGGGGCCGGCGCCCTTCAGGTGCAGGTCCCACGTCTCGCCCGCAGCGTTGCGCACCTGCCCCAGCAGCAGCGCGCGGCCATCCCCGAGCCGGGGGACGTACACCCCGAACTGGTGCCCCGCGTACACCATGGCGAAGGGCTCCATGCCCGGCAGGGGCGCCTCGCCGCCGAACGCCGCGACGAACTCCGGACGCCGTGCCTCCTCCGGGGGCAGGTCCAACAGGCGGAGCGCGGCCGGGTTGACGCTCTCCAGCCGGGCGCCATGGAAGGGACGGGGCGCCACCCGCGCGCCGAAGCCGGCGGGCAGGTGGGCATAGACGTTGTCGAAGCGGAGCTGTTCGAGCGAGGACATCGGGACGACTCAGGGGACCTTCATGCCCCGCTGCACGGCGGGGCGGCTGCCCACGCGCTCCAACCACTGCGCGACGTGGCTCAGCCCGGCGAACAGCTCCGGGAAGTAGCCCTTCGTGCCCACTACCCACGGATAGAGCGCGATGTCCGCGATGGAGTAGGTGCCCGCCACGAAGTCGCCCTTGCCCAGCTGGCCGTCGAGCACCTTCAGCAGGCGCCGGGATTCGCCGTGGTAGCGCTCGATGGCGTACGGATACTTGGTGCTCGCGAAGCGGCCGAAGTGGTTGAGCTGGCCGAACATGGGGCCCACGCCGCCCATCTGGAACATCAGCCACTGCGTGGCCTCCGTCCTGCCCCGCGCGCCCACGGGCAACAGCTTGCCCGTCTTGTCCGCGAGGTAGAGGAGGATGGCGCCCGACTCGAAGACGGTGATGGGCCGCCCGTCCGGCCCTTCCGGGTCGACGATGGCCGGAATCTTGTTGTTGGGGTTGATGGCCAGGAACCCGGGCTTGAACTGCTCGCCCTTCGTGATGTCCACCGACTTCGCGGTGTACTTCAGCCCCAGCTCCTCCAGGGCGATGGATACCTTGCGCCCGTTGGGCGTGGGGAACGTGTACAGGTCGATCATGGTTTCACTCCCGTGAGCCGCGCGCTCTCCTGCCACAGGCGCTCCGCGAGGGCGTCGTCCCGCGCGGCGGCGGACGGCCTCCTCTTGCGGCGCCGGATGAAGTACTGCCCGGTGACTCCCTCCACCTCCGGTGACGACGCCAGGTAGATGGAGGTCTTCGCTCCGCTCGCGGCGGACAGCATGAAGGGGGCCCCGAGCTTGACCAGCCACTTGAAGAAGCCCTGGCTGTTGTGCCCGAAGCCGGTGCTCACCACGCCCGGGTGCACCGCGTTGGTGGTGACGCGGGTCCCCTCCAGCCGCTTCGCCAGCGCGCGGGTGAACAGGAGGTTCGCCAGCTTCGACGTGGCGTAGACGCGGAAGCCGTCGTAGCGCCGCTCGCTCTGGAGGTCGTCGAACTGGAGCTTGCCGATGTGGTGCACGTCCGAGGACACGTTGATGACGCGCGCGGCGCCGCTGTCCTTCAAGAGGTCGAGCAGCAGGTTCGTCAGGAGGAAGGGCGCCAGGTGGTTGGTGGCGAGCGTGGCCTCGAAGCCGTCCACCGTCACCTGCCGGCGGTCGATGATGAGCCCCGCGTTGTTGAGCAGCACGTCCAGGCGCGGGTAGCGCGAGCGGAAGGTCTGGGCCAGCTCGCGCACGGCCTTCATCGACGAGAGGTCCGCGAGGAGGGAGTCCACCTGGGCGCCAGGGGCGTGCGCGCGCACGGCGTCGACGGCGGCCTGCGTCCTGCCGGGGTCACGCCCCACCAGGACCAGCGTGGCGCCCATGCGCCCCAGGGCCTTGGCCGTCTCCAGTCCGATGCCGCCGGTGGCCCCGGTGATGAGGCACACCTTCCCGTCCAGTCGTGTCTCGGCGCTCATGTGGGCATCCCTCGGGTTTCGAGGACGCCTTCTATACGCCGACGCGGGCCCGCGCGCTCGTCGAAGAGCGCTGGGGCCCGCGGGAAGCGCTGGGAGCCGAGGGGCTCAGGCGTGGGGCGTGCGGGAGGGCTCGCCCCGGGCGTCCTCGCGCCCGCCCTTCCGAGCGACGGGGCGGCCGGTGCCGTTGAGGTGGCTCTCCAGGAACCACAGGTCCAGCTCCACGTCGCCGAGCACCTGCGTGAGCAGGTCCACGGTGATGGGTTCGTTCAGCTCGTCGCAGCGCTGGATGCCATTGCGGATGGACGCGGCGTAGCGGGCCATGCGGTCCACGAGCGCGCGCAGGTGGTCCTCGCTCTCCACCGCCTTGAGGTCGTACTCGGGCAGCTCGCTGTTCTTCGCCGCCAGGCGGATGGTGCCCTCGGCGTAGCCGCCCAGGGTGCCAGCGCGCTCGGCGAAGTCGTCGGCCTGTTTGCGCGCGTGCTTGGCCAGGTCGTCGAACAGCAGGTGGCGGCTGTAGAAGTGCGTGCCGCGGATGTTCCAGTGCGCTTGTTTGATCTGCCAGTGCAGGTCGATGGCGTCGGCCAGCAGGGTGTTGAGCAGGTCGATGATCTCCTCGCGGGTCTCGGCGGGGACATTCACGTGGCTGGGAAAGTTCATGGCTCGCGCTCCCTCCAGAAGGCTTTCCCAAGGGTGGGGATGGCGCCTCGCTGGCGCCATGCGTCGGCGTCCCGCCTGGAGGGGGGCCGGGCGGGCGGACGCCATCCGGGCTCAGCGGGTGTCCACCACGCGCGCGTGCTCGCCGTGGAAGCGGACCTGGACGACGGGACGTGCGCTGGCGGACACCTGGACGACCTGGCGGAAGAGCAGCGCGCCTCCGTTCTCGAAGTACGGGTCGGTGGCGAAGACGGTGTACGTGCCGGGCGGGATGCCGGAGAACTCCTTCACCGCGGAGTAGTGGATGACGGGCATGGCCCTGTTCGCCCAGACATCCACCTCCGGGTCCTCCTCGAGCGCGTGGGCGAGCGCCTCGCGGAAGCTCTCCCCATCCGTGGGCCAGGCGCGCTCTCCCATCACGACATGGACGCTGTCGTAGTGACTCGGCTCGGCGAGCAGGAGCCGGAGGTTGCCGTCACCCGTGAGGGGCTTCAGCTCGACGGTGGGGACGTGGCCCTCGGCGGGGACGTCCAGGTCGACCGGGGGAAAGCGCGAGGGGACGCGCCGGTCGCGGGGGCGCAGGCGCTCCTCCGCGTCGACGGTGAGGGTGTAGCGCCCGGGCGGGAGCTGGAACACGGCCCGGCCCTGCGCGTCGGTGATGAGCCCCTCCGCGTCCACGTCGCCCTCCGCCGAGACGCGCGCCGCCTCGAGGGGTTGGCCTCGCGAATCCAGGACGCGGACCGCGACCGGGCGTCCCTGGGCGGCCAGTGACAGTTGCACGGGCTTGGTGACGGTGGCGGCGGTGAAGCGGCGCGCGACGATGCGGGTCGGCGTCCGGACCACGACCTGGATGTCCTCGCCCACGGGCAGGGGGCCCAGGGAGAACCTCCCCGAGGACTCGAGTTGGACGGGGCCCTCGCGGTGCGTGCGCGAGCGGGCGGCGATGGTGGAGCGCTCGGGGAGCTTCTGGCCCTGTGGGAGGACCACCCGTCCTTTCAGCGTGAGGGCCTTGCGTAAGACGATGTCGGGGACGGTCAGTCGTCGGGGGGAGGGATGGGGGATGGGGAGGGCGCTGTCGACGAAGCCCTTCGCGGACACCGCCGTGTAGACGCCGACCGGGCCCACCGTGAAGCGGCCCTGGGCGTCGCGCACCCGGTGGTCGCCGACGGTGAAGGACTTCACGGGGGCGCCCTGCTCGTCGACCACCCGTCCGGTGACGGAGTCCGGGGCGCGGATGTCGATGGCGACGTCGTGCGAGGGGCCGCCCGTGGTGGCCACGGTCTCCGCGATGCCTGTCGTGTGCTCGAACCGGAGGCGGTAGACGCCCTCGCGGACGGGGCGGGCGGTGACGCGACCTTCGGCGTCGGTGAACACCCGGAGGCTCTCCCGGGGGTAGGCCGTGTTGCGAGGGAAGGGCCCATCGAAGGGGATGGAGGGGAACTCCTGGATGGCGTCGACGCTGGCATCCGCGATGGGACGCCCCTCCGGGTCGAGCAGGCGGGCGCTCAGGGGGGCGGCGTTCGGGGCCTCGAAGCGAAGCTCCTGGCGCGCGGGGGGCGCGTGGGCGGCGACCTCGAGGTCGCGCCACACGTAGCGCAGGAACTCCTCCTGGTGCTTTCGGCGGTAGACATTGTCGACGACCTCCTGCTCCGCCGCGAGGCGCCAGTATCCGAGCAGGCGGTAGCGGCCTGGGGGCGACGGGAGTCGGGCGAGGCCCAGCGCGTCCGTCTCCACGCGTGCGAGCGGGGCGTGGAGCTCCTCGGGGACGAGGAAGACCACGGCCTGGGGCAGGGGCTTTGCGTCGGGGGCGAGGACGAGGACCTCCAGCGAGGCCGACACGCCCGCGTCCTCGGGTGGAGGTGGCGCGGCGATGACGCCGCCGTCGGGGACGCCGCCATCCGCATGCGCGGAGGTCTCGGTGACGCCTCCGTCCTCCGTCGAGGGGGCGAGGTGGGGCGTCATGGTGGGGCCCACGGACCTGGAGGAGCAGGCGAGCGCCAGGAGTACGCAGAGCCACACGGGGCGAGGGGCGAGCCGACGACGCATCTGGCCACTGCAATCACGGAGCATGGCGGGTGATTATGACGTGGAGATGTCCGCGAGCAGGGGGGCATCGGAGGGCCTTCAACCTCGGGGTGCTTCTCCTCGGGCGGGTCAGGAGGCATGCTCGTGGGCGTGTTCCGTCGTCGCTCCCGGTTGACGTTCGCGGTCCTGGCCTCCGTGCTCCTGCACGCGGGGCTGTTCGTGGTGTTGTCGCGGATGCCATCGGCCACGCCTCCCCGGCTGCCCACGCAGGGCGTGACGGAGCTGGAAGTCGTCTATGTGACGCCGAAGCAGCCCGCACCGGCGCCGGCCCCCCGGGAGCGCGAGCCGGAGCGCCACGAGGCTCCGACCGCGCCCCGTCCGAAGAGCGCGCCTCCTCCGGAGCGGAAGGGTTCGGACTCGAGGGAGTCCCTCGCGGAGGCTCCCACTCCGGCCGCGCGGGAGCCCGATGTGCCGGGGGCCACGCCGAGGGGCGACGCACCGCGAGACGCGCCACCGGCGGTTTCATTGATGCCCAAGGGGCTGCTCGGAGTGGGGGAGGAGGGGTGGGGAGGTCCGACCGGGCGCACGTTGCGCAACGAACCGGGCTCATTGCCGGACGCGAACGCGTTGCGCCAGGAGGAGCAGGCGCGGGTGCAGGACCGTGTGGACACGTGGTCCGCGGATGCCGCGGCGATCGCGCGGGTCCGGGGCGGGGCGACGCCTCCGTACTACGCGGACATGCGCAGCCGGTTCACGCAGGCGTTGGTGCAGCCGCCTCCGCCGGACTTGAAGGTGTTGGCCGCGCGGCTGAAGCGTGAGCAGGTGGAAGGCATCGAGCGTTTCGGCAAGACGGGGACGCCGTTCGTGGCCGAGCCGCGCGACCGTAGGCTGGAGCAGCGCAACCGCTTGGAGGCCGCCGTCGAGGCGGGTCGCGCGGCGAACGTGTACATGATGGACGTCACGGCGCCCGTGCTCGCGTTGGCTGCGGTGGTGGAGGTCCGTCAGGCGAAGGACGGGAAGCTGCTGGACCTCAAGGTGCTCGAGGGCTCGGGCGACCCGAAGTTCGACGAGTGGGCGCTGGCACATCTGGAGACCGCGTTGGCGAGCGCGGACCCTCCGCCGGAAGGCGGCGTGGGCGGCAAGGGCGATGGCCTGCGAAGCCGGTGGCGGTTGGAGGAGTACCTCGGCAACCCCAGGGTGAAGGTCATCCTGATCGGCATCTACTGAAGGGCGCCCCGACGGGCGTCGCTCGTGCTCGTACCCGAGTGGTTCTCCATGGGGCGGTTGATGGCGTTTCACGAACTCATCTCGCTCGAGATGCCGAACAGATGGACCTGCGCATGCACGTGAAGATCTTGTTCCCGTTCACGAACTCCTCGGGCGACACCGAGATTGAATCGATGTGGGCCGTGAAGCGAGACGACGGCTACGAAATCGACAACATCCCCTTCTATGTGAAGAGCCTCGCCTGGGGCGATGTCGTCTCCGCGCGCGCGGACGCGGATGGCGCATGGGTTTATGAGGCGCTCGTGCGCCCCAGTGGTCACAGCACGATCCACCTCCTGTTCGAGCGTGAGGGGGATGTGCCGCGAGTCCGGGATGAGTTGACCGGGCTGGGATGCTCGTCCGAGGTGAGCAACCTCCCGTCTCTCATCGCCGTGGACGTCCCTCCCGCGATTCCCTACGAGGGAATCAAGCGGTACCTCGAGCAAGGGGAGGCAGCGGGAACGTTCGAGTATCAGGAGGCGTGCCTCGGGTTCCTGTAGTGGGGCGCCACGACGCGCTCCTCACTGGCCAGGAGTCGCTCAGGGGCCGCCGCGTTCCGGATACACGGGCGAGCCCTGGGGCGCGGTGCCCTCCGTGGCGTAGCCCTCCTTCACCCAGTACTCGATGCCGCCGAGCATCTCCTTCACCCGGAATCCGAGCGCGGCGAAGCGCGCGGCGGCGCGGGTGGCGCCGTTGCAGCCGGGGCCCCAGCAGTAGGTGACGATGACGTCGTCCTTGCTCAGGTGGGCGGTGGACTCCGCGGAGATGGTGCGAGTCGGCATGCTCAGCGCGCCGGGGATGTGGCGCTCGGCGTAGGCGTCCTTCGAGCGGCTGTCCACGACGACGAAGCCCTTCTTCTTGCGGTCCAGGTCGAGGAAGACGTCGGCGGCGTCCGTCTCCACGGACAGCCTGGCGAGGAAATGGCGGTGCGCGGCCTCGGGCGTGGCGGCGGGGATTTCGAGGACGAAGGAGAACGGGGTCGAGGGCGAGGTCATTGGGGGCTCCGGTGTTTCCGACGCCCGGCAATGTGCGCCTGGAGTGGTCCACGAAACAGCACCATTTCGCGTGCGGGGATTGGACCATTTTCCCGGGCGGGCAGGTGGGGGTTCCGGCTAGATGGAGGCATGCCGAAGCGCTCCGCCGGGGTGTCGTTGCCGTTCCTGCTCGCGGGAAGCGGTGGAACGGGCCCGCTCCATCGCCAGCTCTACGAGCGGCTGCGCGAGGCCATCCTCTCGGGGGCGCTCGCGCCGCGAAGCCGGCTGCCGTCCACGCGGATGCTTGCCCGTGAACTCGGAGTGTCACGAGGCACGGTGGAAGGGGCCTTCGCGCAGCTCGACGCGGAGGGATTCCTGGAGCGACGCGTGGGCGCGGGCAGTGTCGTCGCGTTGCCGGAGCATGCGCGGCTGCCGCGTGGCGCGGCGGTGAAGTCGCGCGGTGGCGCCGGAGCGCGAGGACGTGGCTTGTCCCGACGGGGACAGCTCATGGCGCGCGAGGTCCTGCTGCCCGAGCCCAGGGACGTGCAGCCCTTCACCCCGTGCCTGCCCGCGTTGGAGCTGTTCCCCGCGAAGCTGTGGGCGCGTTCGGTCGCGAGACAGGCGCGCCTGTTGGGGCCGGAATCCATGACGGCGGGAGAGCCCGGGGGGCTCCGAGCGCTCCGTGAGGCTGTCGCCGTGCACCTGTCGATGGCGAGGGGCGTGCGGTGTGACTGGCGCCGCGTCCTCGTGTTCTCCAGCACGCAGCAGGCGCTGGACCTGACGGCGCGGCTGCTGCTGGATGAAGGGGATGGGGTGTGGCTGGAGGAGCCCGGCTACCTGGGGGCACGAGCGGCCTTCGAGTCGGCGGGCGCGCGAGTGCATCCGGTTCCGGTGGACGCGGAGGGGCTCCAGGTGGAGGTGGGCGTGTCCCACGCACCGAGGGCGCGCTTGGCGTACGTGACGCCCTCGCATCAGTATCCGCTGGGCGTGACGATGGGGCTTTCACGCAGGCTGGCATTGCTGGAGCACGCGCGAGCCTCGGGGATGTGGCTGTTCGAGGACGACTACGACAGTGAGTTCCGTTACGAGACGCGGCCGGTCGCGGCCATCCAGGGGATGGATGTGGCGGGGCGGGTGCTCTATGCGGGGACCTTCAACAAGGTGATGTTCCCATCGCTGCGGCTGGCGTTCCTCGTGGTGCCGGAGTCGTTGGTGGAGGCGTTCACCGTGGCGCGAGCCGCGACGGATGGCCACGTGTCGACGTTGTCGCAGGCGGCGATGGCGCACTTCATGGATTCGGGGCACTACGCGGCACACTTGCGGCAGATGCGGCTGGTGTACGCGGAGCGGCGGGACGCGCTGCTGGACGCTTTGAGGCGGGAGGTGGGGGCGCGGCTGCGTCCCGGGCTCGCGGAGGCGGGGATGCATATCGCGACGTATCTCCCGCCGGGCGAGCGGGACGAGGGGCTCGTCGCGAGCGCGGACGCACGCGGGCTGGGAGCGCGGAGGCTGTCGCCGCTCTATCTGGGACGTAACGCCGTCCAGGGACTCATGCTGGGCTTCTCGGGGGCGAGTCCCGCGGGGCTGCGCGCGGCGGTACGTACCCTGGCGGGACTGCTCTGAACCCAGGTAGCGTGGGCTTCCGGACTCGAGATGTCATTCCGAGGATGTCGTGGCAGGGCCACCCCCTGACGCTCGACTCCGGCGCGTCCGGGGCTTCAGGGCGCATCCCGGTGCATCCAGGATGCCGAGCACCAGGTCGCGTGTCGCGTCGATGACCACATCGAGAGGGACGCCCGCGGGCCGCTCGAACGCCGCTGCGTGGCTCACTGCCTCGAGGGCGCGCGTCAGGACGAACAGCCGCGCGTCGACGCCGGCGGTGTGTGTCAGGACGAGACGCCGTTGCAGGAACCCGATGAACGCCGTGGAGGCGCGAGCGCGGAGGGCGTCAATGGCCGCACGCCGCTTCGTGAGCTCCACGCTGTTCACGAGTTCCCGGTGCAGGTCGGCTGGCAGCCCCGGAGTCTTCACGAGGACCTCGATGATGGCTCGCAGCGCGTCGGGGAGCGGTGAGGCCGCATGCAACTCGAGGGTTCGCTCGAGCTCCTCGGCCGTGACCTGGGCCCAGCGCTCGATCAGCGCCCCCACGATGGCTTCCTTTCCGGCGAAGTAGCGGTAGACGAGCGCGATGTTGACGCCAGCGACCTCCGCGATGCGATTGGTCGTCGTCTTCTCGTACCCATCCCGCGCCATCACACGTTCGGCGGCCGTGAGGATGCTGTCGACCGAGAGGATGGCGCGGCGCTGACGAGGTTGGATGCGACGACGTGTGCGGTCCCGAGGAGGCATGAGGGGAAGGTAAGTCATTCCGGAGCGCGGCGCGCTCGCGGAGGGGACCGCCCGGGTTGGAACCTGAGTGGTACCGGGCCCGCGAACGTCCCATCTTCCGGCCCATGAATGAACGACCCGTCGCACTCATCACTGGCGCTTCCTCGGGGTTCGGAGCGGTCACCGCGGCCCGTTTCCGCGAACATGGCTTCCAGGTCTTCGGAACCCGGCGTGCTGGGGGAGACGGCCTCCTCGCGCTCGATGTCGACTCCGATGACTCCGTGCGAGCGTGCATCGATGCGTTGCTACGGGAGGTCGGGCGCATCGATGTCCTCGTGAACAACGCGGGGCGCGCCATGGTGGGGGCGTGCGAGGAGACGAGCGCGACCGAGGCGCGTGCGCTCTTCGAGACGAACGTGTTCGGCGTCATGCGCGTCACCAATGCCGTGCTGCCGTCCATGCGGGCACGGGGCGCGGGGCGCATCGTCAACGTGGGCTCGGTGTCGGGCTTCGTCGGCGTGCCGTTCCATGGTGCCTACGCGGCGAGCAAGCACGCGTTGGCGGGCTACACCGAGGCGCTCCGGGTGGAGCTGGCGCCGCTCGGCGTGCGGGTCGCGCTGGTCGAGCCCTCCGCGCACCGCACCGGAATCCAGATGGTACGCCCGCGCGACACCATGCCGCTGTACGACGAGGGACGGGAGCGCGTCGAATCCATCATCCGAGGACAGATCGAGACGGGCGATGATCCCGCGCGTGTCTCGGATGCGATTCTCCGAGCCGCGACGGAGCGCGAGCCCGCGTCACGTTACCGCGTGGGGGCCAAGGCCGTCTTCGCCGCGGTCGCCCGCCGGTTCCTGCCCATGGGCGCCTTCGAGCGGGTCCTCGAACACGAATTTGGTCCCCGGTGAACCCCGAGAGGGCTCGCCGGGCTCGCGGGCGCGTGAGGTGAGCCTCGCGTCACGGGTGCGCGTGCTCCTGCGAGGCGCCCCGCCACCGCAGGGGCGTTGTCCCCTCCCAGCCCTGGAAGGCGCGGGTGAAGGAGTTCAGCTCCTCGAAGCCGAGGAGGAACGCGACCTCCACCGGCTCCAGGGTGGTGCTGGACAACAGGCGGCATGCGGCCTGGTGTCGGACCTCGTCGAGCAGTCGCTGGTACGACGTGCCCTCCTCCCCGAGCCGTCGCTGGAGCGTGCGAGAACTCAAGTGAAGCATGTCCGCGACCTTGTCGACGGAGGGCCTCTCGCCGGACATGTGTCGCCGCAGCACCCGCCGCACGTCGTCCACGAGCGCGCGTCGTGACAACTGCTCGTCGAGCGCGGCGTCGAGGCCGGGGACGAGGACCGCCAGCAGGTCCGCGTTGTGGGTGAGCAGCGGCTCGTCCAGGAGCCGCGCGTCGAAGACGAGCTGGTCCACCGGCGCGTCGAACACGACCTTGCAGCCGAAGTGACGGGTGAGCAGCTCCGCGTCGGCGCGGCGCCGGGCCAAGGCCACCCGCTTGGGGGCGAGTGTCCTGCCCGTGCCCTTCCGGGCGAGCGCGAGCGTGGACGCGAACGTCGCGTCCACGAGGAACATGGGCAGCGCGCCCTCCGCGAGGAGCCAGTGGAACTCGAAGCGGGCCTCGTCCCGTGTGACGTCGATGACGACCTCCTCGGGACACGTGATGCGCTTGTAGCGGGCGAGCTTCTGGAACGCCTCCCCGAGGTTGGGCGAGTGGAGCGCGGCCATCGTTGCGACGTCGAGCTGATGGGCCCGGGCCTCGGCCCCCAGGCGCAGGCCCAGGTCTCGCGCTCCCCCCACGGACTCCAGCGCGGTCCACAGCCCCATGAACTCGCGGGTGGTGAGCCGGGCCTTGGGCCCCTGGAACCGCGAGAGGGCAACTCCCGCGCGATGGAGGACGCGCCGCACGTCGACCCCGAGCGCAGTGAGGCGATCGAGCAGGCCGCTGGGGACGGGGACGAGGTCGGCGGGCACTTCAGTTCCTCTGGCTCGTGAGCATCCGGGCGACCGGCGTCTGGGCGAAGTCGACGAGCCCATCATAATCCGTGGAGACGCTCAGCGAGCGCCAGCGCTCGTCCTCGGCCCTGCGCTTGTTGGCGACGGCCTCCGCGAGGAAGACGGCGTCGGAGCCGAGCAGCAGGCGCAGGGGCGGGTGCTTCTCAGCGGCGATGCGGAGGATGGCCTGGGCCGCCTTCGCGGGGTCTCCGCGCGCGGGGTCGTCGCTCTTGCGCAGGCGCTTCGTGACTTCACCGACGGTGGGCTGGTAGTCGTCCGGGATGTCGTGGATGCTCATGGACGCACCCGCCCAGTCGGTGCGCATGCCGCCCGGCTCGATGAGGGTGACGCGGATGCCCAGCGGCGCCACCTCGGCGGCGAGGACCTCGGAGAGCCCCTCCACCGCCCACTTGGCCGACTGGTAGGAGCCGATTCCAGGGGTGCCCATGCGGCCGCCGATGGAGGAGATCTGGATGATGTGTCCGTCGCGCTGCCCGCGCAGCACGGGCAGGGCCGCCCGCGTGACGTTGAGGACCCCGAAGAAGTTCGTCTCGAACTGCTTGCGGAAGTCGTCCATGTCGGCGTCCTCGATGGGCGCGACGTTGGCGTAGCCCGCGTTGTTGACCACGACGTCCAGCCGTCCGAACGCGGAGACCGCGGTGGCGACGGCCGAGCGGGCGGCGGCCGGGTCGGTGACGTCGAGCGCGACGGCGCGCACGCGGTCGCCGTAGCGGTCGACGAAGTCCTTGAGCTGCTCGGGGTTGCGCGCCGTGGCGACGACGCGGTGGCCTGCGTCGAGCGCCGCCTGGGTGAGGTCGCGACCAAGGCCGCGAGAGCTGCCGGTGATGAGCCAGACCTTCGACATGGGAGTGTCCTTCCTTCGAGCGGGATGCCGCACCGTGGATTCGGTGGCTCAGAATTAGGAATCCCCCGTCGGCGTCGCCAATCGGATGGCGCCAAAGATTCATCGGATGGCGCCAGCCGGGGACGTGGCCCTGACTCCCACGCCTGCCCGACCTGGAGATGCGTCATCAGCCCAGGAGCACGCCAATGACGCTGCGACGATCCTGGTTCGAGTTCGACGTAGCTCGGCGTCGTGAGATGGGCGGGGCGACGTGGTGTTCTGCTCCGCCCATCGTCTCTCAGCGGGTGGATTCTTCCTCCATCATGAAGTCCACGATGCTCTTCCACAGCGCCTCGAACTGGGGCCTGCGGAAGCCCGAGCCGGAGATGAGCCAGTCCACGTGCGGCGGCTGGTGCGCGGGCTGGTCGAAGTGCCCGATCGCATCCAGGTGGTCCGCGCGCACCGCGGCGATGACCCGTCCGTGGATCTGCGAGCGCGTGGGCACGATGCCGTCACACGCCGTGGGCCCGGGCATCGCCCCATACGCCTGCACCAGCGCCGCCGTCTGCGCCGGCGTGTGGAGCGGCAGCGCCGTCAGCGGCATCTTCTGCGTCTTGCCGTACACGAACGCATAAATCGTGTGCGTCAACTGCGCGTAAGGGTCCAGCCCCGCGGACACGCGCGTGCGCAGGGACGGCGGCCGCGCCTGCGTCACCACCGAGCCATAGCGCACGCCCTGCCGGTCCGCGGTGCTCGCGTTGAACAGGTCGATGCCCTCCGGCGTGAGCTGCGGAATCAGCGACGTGTCGTTGCCCACGTCGCTCAGGAACCGCGTCACCGCGTCGCGCCGCTCGGACGAGAAGTCCCCCAAGAGCTGGTCGTAGAGCTGGTCCAGCAACGTCTGCTTCCACCCGAGCTGGTCGTCCGCCCGCGCCAGCAGATGCCCGAAGCGGAACACCACGCGCAGCGGGAGCCGCCCGTAGCGCAGCACGTACACCGTGAACAGCGACAGCAGCTTCAACAACCGCTGCCCGAACAACCCCAGGAAGAACGACGCCAGCGGCGTCCCCGCGTGCGGCGCGGACACCGTCACCACCGAGCGCACCCGCCGCGCGAACGGCTCCACCTCCTGCCCCTCCCCCAGGTCCGCCCCGGGGCTCGCGAACAACCGCGCGTCCAACCCCCCCGTCGAGTGTCCCACCAGGTGGATGGGGCCGTCGTCCCCGCTCGCGGTCTCCTGCACCGCCTTGAGCAGGTCCGCCGTCCGCGTCCGGATGGAGGCCGTCGGATGCGACAGGACGATGGTGACCTCGGACTCCACGCCACGCCGGGCCAGCTCCGCCTTCAGGTAGTCCAGCGCGTGTCCGAAGTAGACGAGCTCCCCCAGGTTGATGAACCCGAAAAACCCGGGGACGAGATAGATGTGGTGCTTCGCGCCCATTGCCCCCACCATAGCTGACGCGACGCGTGATTCCCCCTCGGGAATGGTGACACCGAACATGCGTTGACACCGGCTCCCCCACTCCCACCGAGACATCTCGAGGATATCCGCACGTGGAACGTGTACTGCTCGCAGTCGGCTTGCTCGTGGCCCTCCCCGCCGCCGCGGACGAAGGCATGTGGACCTATGACGCCTTCCCCACCGAGACCGTGGCGAAGACCCACGGCTTCACGCCCACCCAGGCGTGGCTGGACAAGGTCCGGCTCGGCTCGGTCCGGCTGGCGGGTGGCTGCTCGGCCAGCTTCGTGTCCCCCGACGGCCTGGTGATGACCAACCACCACTGCGTCCGCAGCTGCATCGAGGACCTGTCCTCGCCCAAGGACGACCTCTTGGCCAAGGGCTTCCTGGCGAAGACGGCCGCCCAGGAGCGCCGCTGCCCCAAGGTGGAGGCCAACCAGCTGGTGAAGATGACGGACGTCACCGCGCGCATGAACGCGGCCACCCAGGGGCTCACTGGCGCGGCCTTCAACACCGCCCTCAAGAAGGAGATGGCCGCGGTGGAGTCCGCCTGCGCCACCTCCACGGACGTGCGGTGCGACGTCGTGACGCTCTACAACGGCGGCAAGTACCACCTCTACGAGTACCGCCGCTTCCAGGACGTGCGCCTCGTCTTCGCCCCGGAGTTCTCCATGGCCGCCTTCGGTGGCGACCCGGACAACTTCAACTTCCCGCGCTTCGGCTACGACGTGTCCTTCCTGCGCGTGTGGAAGGACGACGCCCCGGCCAAGAGCCCGGACTACCTGCGCTGGGCGAAGCAGGGCGCGAAGGAGGGTGACCTCGTCTTCGTCTCCGGCCACCCCGGCGGCACCGAGCGCAAGGCCACCGTCGCGGAGCTGGAGTTCCAGCGCGACGTCAACCTGCCCTACACGCTCCTGCACCTGTCCGAGCTGCGCGGGCGGCTGCGCGAGTACGCCAGCGTCAACCCGGAGCGCTACCGCACCACGCGCAACCGGCTGCGCGCCGTCGAGAACGGCCTGAAGGCGCTGCGCGGCCGGCACCAGGCCCTGGCGGACCCGGCCCTGCTCGCGCAGAAGCGCCAGGACGAGGCCGCGCTGCGCGCGAAGGTGGACGCCAACCCCCAGGCGAAGGCCGCCACGGCGGGCGCGTGGGAGGAGACGGCGAAGGCGCTCGAGACCTACCGCCGCATGCTGCCCGAGTACCGCATGAAGGAGGCCGGGGATGCCTACCCCTCCGAGCTGTTCTCCATCGCGCGGCACCTGGTGCGCCTGGCGGACGAGCAGCCCAAGGCCAACGCGGAGCGGCTGCGCGAGTACACCGAGGCCCAGCTGCCCACCCTGCGCCAGAACCTGCTGCGCGGCGCGCCCATCACCCTGGAGCTGGACGAGCTGCTGCTCTCCTTCGGCCTCACCCGCCTGCGCGAGACGCTCGGCGCGGATGACCCGTTCGTCGTCGCCGTGCTCGGCCGCGAGGCCCCGGAGGCGCTCGCCCGCTCGCTGGTGCGCGGCACGAAGCTGGGGGACGCGAAGACGCGCCAGGCGCTGCTCGACGGCGGCAAGGTCGCGGTGGAGGCGTCGAAGGACCCCATGCTGCTGTTCGCGCGCAAGGTGGACGCGGAGGCGCGGGCCGCGCGCAAGCGCTACGAGGACACCGTGGAGGCCGTGCTCAAGCGCAACGGCGAGCGCATCGCCAAGGCGCACCTCGCGGTGTACGGCACCGCCGGCTATCCGGACGCCACCTTCACCCTGCGCCTCAACCCGGGCGTGGTGAAGGGCTGGGATGAGAACGGCCGCGCCGTCTCGCCCCTCACCACCTTCGGCGGCGCGTACGCCCGCCACACCGACAAGGACCCCTTCAAGCTGCCCGCCACCTGGGTGAAGGCCCAGGGCAAGGTGCCGCCCCAGACGCCGCTGGACCTGGCCACCACCAACGACATCATCGGCGGCAACTCCGGCTCGCCCATGGTGGACCGCGACGGCAACGTGGTGGGCCTCGTCTTCGACGGCAACCTCCACTCCCTGGGCGGTCGCTACGCCTACGTCCCGGAGACCCATCGCGCGGTGGCCGTGCATGGCGACGGCATCCTCGCCGCGCTGGAGCACGTCTACGGCGCCCGGCGGGTCCTGGACGAGCTGCGCGCCGCCAGGGACCACGACGAGAATCCCTACTGAGCCGAAGGCGGCTCTTGCCTCCGCCCGCGTCCCTCCCGTGCCCCTCGGGCCGGGCTGGGACGCGGGCTTTGTCTTTCAAGATGTGAGAAGTCGATAGGCTTTGCCCCGCGCCGCAGCCGCCCGGGTGGTGGCGCTGCGCGTTTTCCGCGTGGGCGCGCCCGGGAGCGTTGGCTGCAAGGCTTTTCACTCGGAGGATGGACCCGGGCGTGTCAGGGTCGCCAGGATAGAATGCGGCTTCCGAGGTGAAGGCCGACCTTTCATGGGTTCCACGCCAGCGAATGACATTCCCCTGGGGACCGTCCTGGGGGGGACGTATGAAATCTCCGGGGTGCTCGGCCGTGGCGGCATGGGCACCGTCTTCCTGGCGAAGCATCTGCGGCTGCCCGGCAAGCAGGTGGCCATCAAGGTGCTTCGCCACGATGGGAGCCTGGGCAAGGAGGTCTTCCTGCGCTTCCGTCGCGAGGCGGAGATCGCCACCCGGCTGGGGCACCCCAACATCGTGGAGGTGCTCGACTTCAACAGCCTGGAGGACGGCTCGCCGTTCCTGGTGATGGAGCACCTGCGCGGCATGCCGCTGTCGCGGCGGATGCGCAAGGGCCCGCGGCTGACGTTGCAGGAGGTGTTCTCCATCGCCCGGCAGATGGGGTCGGCGCTCCAGGCGGCCCATCAAGCGGGCGTGGTGCACCGGGACATCAAGCCCGGCAACGTGTTCCTCGTGCCCACGGAGGTGGCGGGGCTGAACGTGGAGCACGTGAAGCTGCTCGACTTCGGCATCTCCAAGATCATCGACTCGCAGACGGTGCGCACGCAGGACGCCATCCTGTTGGGCACGCCCCAGTACATGGCGCCGGAGCAGGCCCTGGGGAAGAACACCGAGGTGGACTCGCGCACCGACATCTTCTGCTTCGGCGTCCTCGTCTACGAGATGCTGGCGCGCAAGCTGCCCTTCAAGGACGGCGGCGTGTTGTCGGAGCTCGTCTACCGCATCGTCTACGAGCCGCCGGAGCCGCTGCTCGAGGCCGCGCCGGACACGCCGCTGCACGTGGTGCAGGCCATCGAGAAGGCGCTCGCGAAGCGTCCGGAGAGCCGCTTCGGTCAGGTGGCGGAGTTCGTCGCCGCGCTGACGGGCTCGCCGCTACGCACCGCCACGCCGTCGCCGGACGCGCCTGTCTCCCACCCGGCCACCTCCGGCGCGCCACAGACGGCGAGCGTCCAGCCCCGGCCCATCGCCTCGCGCCTGTCGAAGCCGCCCACCGTGCCCGCCAAGCCCCCCGCGTCGCGGAACGCTCCGGTGCCGGTGGCCTCCCCCGTCGTGACGTCCGCGCCCTTGTCGGGGCGCTCGGCGCGCGTGGTTCCCGGGGGCATGCAGCCCGGCATGGCTCGAGGACTCGAGGCCAGCGCCCTGGTCCCGTTCGAGCCGCCGGCGTCGGAGGCGCCCGCCGCGAGCGCCTCGCCAGCGCTCCCGTCCGCCGCCGAGCACGACATCGAGGATGACGAGGGCGCCGCCAGCGAGGCCGCGACCATCCAATCCGCCACGCCCCCCGAGGGCTCGCGCCGGGTGCGTGCCCGCCGCTGGGGGGTGATCGCGCTGGTTGCCTCGGTCGTGCTGATCGCCGGTGGGATGGCGATGTGGGGCAGGGGCGCGCCGCGCCGTGTCGCCGAGCCGTCGACGCCTCTGGGTGACGCGCGTCCGGTCGAAGCCCGGGCCGCGTCGCCGGAGAAGGCGGAGCGTGGGGGCGCGTCCGGTGTGAACGTGGCACCCAAGGCAAAGCCCGAGGGCACGCCCGGCGTGGATGCGGCACCCCAGGCGAAGCCCGAGGGCGGACAGGGCGCGGACCTCCTGGGTGCGCGGATGACCGAGTCCCAGAGCGCCCCGTCCGAGGGCACACCGGGCCCGGCTGCTCCAGGAACCCACGACGCGAAGGTGGCGGGCCTCGGCTCTCCCGGCACGGACGCGTCCGAGGCCGTGGGCGCGCGCGAAGCGCAATCGCCACGGGCAGCGGATGGCACGCGCTCGCCGGACGCGGACGCGGTGTCACCCCCTACGGCGCTGTCCTCCCCGGAGGTGAAGACCCCTACGGCCCAGGGCCGCACGACGGCGCGCGAGGACTTCGTGGCGGCGGAGCACGCGCTGGCGCGGGGGGACGCCGCCGGCGCGCTCGCGCTCATCCAGCGGGCGCGGCAGTCCTCTCAGTCCCCCTGGGCCTTCTCGCTCCTGACGCGCGCGCACTGCCTGCTCGGCGCCGAGGCCGACGCCCGGACCGCCTGGACACGCGTACCCTCGGTGGAGCGCTCCCGGGTCCGCAAGTTCTGCCAGCGACACGACATCTCCCTCTGAGCACGGCCTCCCCCCAGCACGGCCACGCTGTCTCGCCGTGGACCCGACATGACCCATCACGTCGGTAGATGGACACCGCGCGTCATTCCCTGTCGGGTCGTTGGTGCGACGCGTCAGGAATGAACTACCCTGATGTTGCCCAACAGGAAGGTTCACGGTCCGCACGGCCGGCTCCTCGGTGAGCGAGGGGACGTGCTGCCCCGGTCCCGACCGCGACGGGGGCCCGGTCTGGTACCGACGCCCGCATCCTGGAGTAGGCTTTCGAACAGTTCGAACCGGGGGGAGGGGAGCTGAGCGATGGTGGTGGAGGTATCCGAACCAGGCAAGCTGTCGGCCATCCTGTTCACGGGCATCGAAGCGGCGGGCCGTCAGTCCTGGCGTGACGAGGCGCTCCAGCAGGTGGTGCGCGAGGAGCATGCGTTGCTCGTGCGCGAGCTGCTGCCGCGTCACGGGGGACGCGAGGTGAAGCGCCTGGAGGACGGGTTCCTGTTGGAGTTCGAGGGTGGCATGGCCGCGGTGGACTTCGGGCTCGCGCTCCAGGCGGCGCTGGAGACCCACAACGGCGCGGTGGCCGCGGAGCGCCGCGTGGTGATGCGCGTGGGTGTCCACCTGGGCATGGTGGTGCACCGTGATGGGGACGTCTTCGGCGAGGGCGTGAACCTGGCCGCGCGCATCGAGGCGCTGGCGCGTCCCGGCACGTTGTACGTCAGCGAGACGGTGGCCCGGCAGGTCGAGGGCCTGCTGGCGTCGCCGCCGGTGCGGCTGGGCCGCGGTGAGATGAAGAACATCCGCCTGCCGGTGGCCGTCTATCGCATCGACCCGGAGCACCGTCGTCGCAAGCCGTGGCTGTCGCGGGTGCGCTCGTTCCTGGGCCGTGACGGCGCCGCGAACTGACGTGGAATGCTGGGCGGGGGCCATCGCCCGGCGCTAGGTTGCGCGCCATGCCCCAGCTCACCCTCGTCGTCGCGTCGAAGAACTACTCCTCGTGGTCGCTTCGCCCCTACCTGGCGCTGGCCCACACCGGACAACCCTTCCAGGAGGTCGTCATCCCCCTGGACACGCCGGACACCGCGGCGGCCATCGCCCGGTACTCGCCCAGCGGGCGGCTGCCGGCCCTCATCCACGGCGACGTGGCCATCTGGGACTCGCTCGCCATCTGCGAGTACCTCGCGGAGACCTTCCCGGAGGCGAAGCTGTGGCCGGAGGAGCGCGCCGCGCGCGCCCTGGCGCGCTCCGTCTGCGCGGAGATGCACTCGGGCTTCACGCGCCTGCGCGAGCACATGAGCATGAACCTCCACGCGCGCAGGCCGGGGCAGGGCCGCGCGCCGGGCGTCGCCGAGGACATCCAGCGCGTCCTCTCGCTCTGGAACGACTGCCGCTCCCGCCACGGCCAGGGCGGCCCCTTCCTCTTCGGGCGCTTCAGCATCGCGGATGCCTTCTACGCGCCCGTCGTCAGCCGCTTCGTCACCTACGACGTCGCGCTCGACCCGACGAGCGCCGCCTACCGCGACGCGGTGCTCGCGCTGCCCGCCTTCCAGAAGTGGGCGGAGGCGGCGAAGCACGAGCCGCCCGTGAAGAAGTACGAGTGACGCGGGCTACAGCCCCAGGGCCCGCAGCTGGCCGTCGAACGAGGCCGCGGTGGTGAACAGGCGCCCCTTCAGGCCGAGCGCGTTGGCGGCCTCCACGAACTCCGGCAGGTCGTCGAAGAACGCGGCCTCGTCGGCGGTGCAGCCCACGCGCTCCAGCGCCAGCCGGTAGATGTCCGGCTCCGGCTTCACGAAGCCCACCTCGCAGCTCATCACCTGCGCGTCGAAGCGCTCGAGCAGCGGCAGCCGGGGGCGCAGCCACGCGACATGGAGCGCGTTGGTATTGGACACCAGCGCCAGCCGCGCGCGCCCCAGCAGGCCCTCCACGCGCGGCAGCACCGCGTCGTGCACGGTGAAGTGGCTGCTCCACAGCGGCGCGAACTCCGCCATGGGCAGGTCCACGCCCAGCGCCGAGCACACGTCCCGGCGGATGCCCTCCGCGTCGAGCAGGCCCCGGTTGGCCGCCGTCCAGCCCGCCCCGCCCAGCCGCCGCGCCACCTCCGCCCCGGACAGCCCCGCGCGCGCGC
Source organism: Myxococcus stipitatus (assembly GCF_021412625.1). Next base: position 185,373 of record NZ_JAKCFI010000014.1, read on the forward strand.
CGAGCGCCGCGAACAGCCGCGCGTTGTCGTGGAACACGAGCACGTTCCCCAGGTCCAGCAGGACCGCCTTCACCTCCGCCATGGGCTCTCCTCGCGCCGCGTCCCGCCCGGCGCGGGCGGTATCACGCGATGTCGGACATCATCGCCGACACCCCCGTCCGCCCGCGTGAAAACCGCGTGGCGCCCCTAGAGGAGGGGCACGCGCTCGGGCAGCTCTCGCGCCGGCACGGCGGAGTAGTCCGACCCCAGGTCCAGCAGCACGCGCTGGCGCACCCGCGTGCTCAGGGCCTTGCGCAGCCGGCCGAGGAATTCGGGAGGAGCGGCGATGACCAGCTTGTCGAAGGCGTGCTGGTCGTGGCCGCGGTCCAGCCGGCTGGACAGCTCGCGGGCGAAGCGCTCGTGCTCCAGCTCCCGGCGTCCCTGGGGTTCGTTCTCGCCCGGGGGGCCATGCAGGGTGCCGGCGTTGGGGTTGTCTGGCTGATCGCGCAGCTCCTCGCTCTTGGCCCGGCTCTCGTCGTGGTGGAACTCCTCGACGAGCCGCCAGTCGGTGTCGGCCTTCGCGTTCGTCTCGAAGAGCCGCGCCCGGCTCGAGTTCCCCACGAGAATCCAGAGCTTTGCGTCCGCCATGTGTCACGCCTCCATCGGGGTGGGAGAGGTCCAGGTGGTGGGAGACCTCACGCAGGGGAGATGAGGACCGGAACGTGGAGCGGCAAGCTTCCGGCGTGGACCGGTTTCCCCTCCGCGCGCAGGGCAGGCGGGCATGTCCCACCCGGTTGACAACCACCCACGCCTCCCCGGCTGTTCGAAATGTGGGCGATCATTCCGTTGAGACTGCCAACGGAGTAGAACCGGGCCATGCGTATTCCCATCTTCGCGCCGGCCGCCTTCGTGGCGCTCGTGCTGCTGGCTCCCTCTTCGTGGGCGCAAGAGGGGTTGGGGCTGGACCTCAGCTCGGAAACCTCCGCTCCCGCTCCCACCGACGCCCAGCAGCCGGGGCTCGACATGGGGTTGGACCTGCGCGAGGAGGACCCGAACGCGGCGCTGCTTCCGCGCTTCGTGCTCCTGGGCATCGAGACGCCGGAGCGGGCCGGAGCGCAGCAGGCCACGGTGTGGCTGAAGGAGCTGGCGCGCGGCGCGCTGTCGTCGGGCATGGTGACGCTGGGCGCGAACCTCCAGGAGGCGCGCGAGCGGCTGGACGCGGGCTACGACGCGGCGGTGCGCTGCTCGGCGGCCACGTGTCTGGCGGAGCCGGCGGAGTCGCTGGACGCGGACCTGGTCACCACCGCGCGGCTGTCGCTGGAGGACGCGGGCTGGACGCTGCGCGCGTGGACGTATGACCGCGACCGCAACGTCGTGCACGAGGACGTGGTGAGCGGACGCAACCCGAAGGACGCGGCCTTCCAGAAGGAGGCGGCTGGCAAGCTGTCGAACCGGATGATGATGCTGGGCCGTCCGCGCGCGATGTTGAAGGTGACGGTCAACGTGCCGCAGGCGGTGGTGAAGGTGGGCGAGCGCATCATCGGCGTGGGCACCGTGGAGGCCCGCCTGCCGCCCGGCAAGCACGTGGTGGAGATCTCCGCGGACGAGTACAGCACGGTGACGAAGACGCTGGACCTCAAGCCCGGCGCCCGCGAGGAGGTGGAGGCGCGGCTGGAGATTTCCGGTCCGGCGCCCGAGGGGCCGGAGGAGGCGGTGGCCCGGCTGTCGAAGTCGCGCGCGGGAGGCGGCACGCCCATCTACAAGCGTCCGGCCTTCTACTCCGCGCTGGTGGGGCTGGCGGCGGTGGGCGTGGGCGCGGTGATGGGGATGGGGGCCAAGGACGTGGAGAAGCGCGCGGTCGACGCGGACGGGGACGGCGTCATCGACGTCACCCGCAAGGAGCGGTTGGACGCGAAGTCCCAGGCGGACCTCGCCACCGTGCTGCTCATCGGCGGTGGAGTGGCCACGGCCGGCAGCGTGACGTGGCTCCTGGTGGTGCCTTCTCGCAGTGAAGCCCCGGCGCCCACGAGCGCGGGCACGGGCAGTGCCGCCACGGCGGTTCACGTCGTCGTCGGTGGGAGCTTCTGAGCCTATGAAGACCTTCGATTCCTGGCGCCAGGTCCTCGCGTGCCTCCTGCTGGTGGGCGCGGCGGCGTGCAAGGTGGAGTTCCCGGATGCGCCCTACACCTGCGAGACGAACGCGGACTGTGGCGGCGACTCCTTCGTCTGCGCGGAGCTCCCCAACGGTGGCCCCCGCTACTGTTGCAAGCCCGAGTCGGCGGAGGTCTGCAACCGGCTGGACGACGACTGCGACGGCGAGGTCGACGAGCTGGACACGCCCTGCTACTCGGGGCCCGAGGGGACGCGAGGCGTGGGCACGTGCCGCGACGGCCGCTCCGTGTGCGCGAACGACCTGACCATCGCCTGCGTCGACCAGGTGAAGCCGACCGCGGAGCGCTGCAACCAGCTCGATGACGACTGCGACGGACAGGTCGACGAGGACTTCAACCTGCAGACGGACGTGTTCAACTGCGGCGCGTGCGGCACGGTGTGCGCCGCCCAGCAGAACTGCGTGGAGGGCCACTGCCAGAAGCGCGCGGAGCTCGACTGCGGCAACGGCTTCGACGACAACCAGGACGGCCAGGCGGACTGCATGGACCGCGACGACTGCGACAACCAGGCGTGCGGCGCCGGCTGCGTCTGCGAGAACGGACGGAGGACGGAGTCCGACTGCGGCGACGGCAGCGACGGGGACGACGACGGCAACACCGACTGCGCGGACCGCGACGACTGCGACAACCAGGCGTGTGGCGCCGGCTGTGTGTGCGTGGCCGGCCGCAAGGTGGAGACCCTCTGCACGGTGGGCTCCGGCGACGAGGACGGCGACGGCCGCGCCGACTGCGACGACACCGACTGCGCGCAGCAGGCGTGCGGCGCGGGGCTGACGTGCCATGGGGCCCAGTGCCTCGAGGGCGCGTGCGACAACGGCGTCGACGACGACGGCAACGGCTCCACCGACTGCCAGGACACGGGCTGCGCGGGCCTCTCCTGTGGCCTGGGCTGTGTCTGCAAGAACCTCGCGAGGTCCGAGGAGAACTGCGGCGACGGGCTCGACAACGACGGCGACGGCGACACCGACTGCGCGGACCGCCAGGACTGCGACTACGCCGCCCTCGCCACCTCGGGCACCACGGTGACGGTGATGTGTGTCCAGGGGAGTCGCGCGGAGGTCGCCTGCTCGGGCGGCGTGGACGATGACGGCAACGGGCGGACCGACTGCCAGTCCGGCAACGCCGACCCCAACTGCGTCAGCGGCGAGTGCGGCGCGGGCTGCGCCCTCCAGAACTGCGCGCGCCGCGAGATGGCCTGCACCGATGGCCGGGACAACGACGGCGACGGCACCGAGGACTGCGGGGACAGCGACTGCAACAACCAGTCGTGCGGCAACGGCTGCGTGTGCAGCGGCGGCACGCGCAAGGAGACCCTCTGCAACGACCTCATCGACAATGACGGCAACAACGGCGTGGACTGCGCGGACCAGACGGACTGTCCGCGAGGGACGGCCTGCATGCGCCTCGTGAACGGGGTCCAGACGCCTGGCACGTGCCAGAACAACAGGACCTGCGGTTGAGCGGTCCTCGCGACCTCGTGGGTAAAACAAGGCAAGCGGGAACCCCAGGGGTTTCCCTATGTGTGCGTGCGAGAGTGACCTTCTGCATCCATGCGACGGCACAAGGGGTGACAGGCGCGACGTCGCGTGGGCGACAGAGCGTCCGACGTGGGTTGCCGTTGCGCCCTTGCATGGAGAGTTCTTCACACCATGGGCAACGACCTCCTCTTCGCTCAGACCCAGCCTCCACGCGCGGGAGGCTCCGTGAGTGGTGAGCCGCGCGCCGGCGTGGAGCTGCGGGAAGGCTCCCTGCTGGGCAGCTACCAGCTCGAGGCGCTCCTGGGCGAAGGCTCCATGGGGCGGGTGTTCCAGGCGCGCCACGTGCGGCTGGGGCGGCAGGTGGCGCTCAAGGTGCTCAAGCCCGAGCACGCCCGGGACGGCAACTTCGTCCAGCGCTTCTTCCAGGAGGCGCGCACCGTCAATCAGATCAACCACGAGCACATCGTCGAGATCTTCGACTTCGTGGACGAGGGCGAGGGCGGGCACGTCTACTGCGTCATGGAGCTGCTACGGGGCCAGGGGCTGGGCGCGCTCCTGAAGCAGGAGGTGCTGTCGCTGGCGCGCATGCAGCGCATCGCGGTGCAGGTCTGCGCGGCGCTGGGCGCGGCCCACCAGGTGGGCGTGGTGCACCGGGACGTCAAGCCCGACAACCTCTTCCTCATCCAGCGCGCGGGCCAGCCGGACTTCGTGAAGGTGCTCGACTTCGGCGTGGCGAAGCTGCTCTCCGCGCAGAACGCGGCGCCCACCGGCACGGTGGACGGCACCATCATCGGCACGCCGGCGTACATGTCCCCGGAGCAGGCGGCGAGCCTGCCGGTGGACGCGCGCTCGGACATCTACGCGGTGGGCAACATCTTCTACGAGATGCTCACCGGCCACCCGCCGTTCCAGGCGGAGGCCTTCGGGCAGCTGGTGGTGCAGATCATCACCCAGCCGCCCCCGCCCTTGCCCACGCACCTGTCCACGGGCGAGGAGGTGCCGCCCGCGCTGGCGCAGCTGGTGATGCGCTGCCTGGCCAAGGAGCCGGAGGCGCGCCCCCAGTCCCTGGCGGAGGTGACGACGGCGCTGCTGCTCCTGCCCGTCCAGACGCCGGCCGCCCCAGAGGCGGTGGGCGCGATGGACCCCTCGGAGCGGCCCACGCGGCGGCTGCCGGCGGTGGCGTCGCCGTGGCGTCGCCGCGCGGCGCTGGGCGCGGGCGCGGCGCTGGTGCTGACCGTCGCGGCGCTCATCGGCCTGACGCGCGGCGCGGAGCCGGTGGTGCTGGCCCCTGGCGCGGAGCAGTCCGTCGTGGCGCCCCAGTCCCGGCCCGAGCCCGTGGTGGAGCCGCCTCCGCCATCGGCCACGCGCCCGGCGGTGACGCTCACCGTGCACTCGTTCCCGGAGGGCGCGCAGGTGGTGCGCTCGGACACGGGCGAGGTGCTGGGCACCACCCCGCTGGTGCGAGAGCTGCCCTCGCGCGAGGTGCCGCTGAGCCTGCGCGTGGAGCTGGCGGGCTACGTGGCCTCGGAGCGCACCGTGCGGTTGGACACGCACGCCCAGCTGGAGGTGCCGCTGGCCAAGTCGCTCACGGCCCCCCGCGCCGAGGCGAAGAAGGCCGCGAAGCCCGCCCCGGCGCAGCGCAAGTCCGCCCCGCGCGCGCGCGCGTCGGAGTCGCCCGGGCGTTGAGCGGCGCGTCAGCGGTTGGCGGCGGTCTGCGCCAGCACCTGCGCGGCGATGCGCGCGATGCGCTCGTCGAAGCCATCCGCGTCGTGGAAGGTGAGGCGCACGTCGCCCACCTCGAGCTTCGCGCCGGGGAGCAGCTCCACGGCGGGCTCCACCGCCAGGTCCTGTCCGTCCAGCTTCACCGGGCGCGAGTCCGCCACGCGGGCCACCTGCCAGCGTCCGCCCGCCAGGGGCGCGAGCACCAACTGCTCGCGTGACACGGTGGCGTCGTTGACGACCAGGGCGTTGTGCGACGCGCGCCCCAGTCGCATGGGGCCCCGCTCCGCCAGCGCGACCAGTTCGAAGCACATCGCGTCCCCGGCGGGCAGGCAGTCCCGCAGGTCGGTCAGCGGCAGGCGCGTGGCCCCCACGCTGCCCTCCGTCGTCTCGGGGACGTTCCACGCGCCCGCCTCCCACACCAGCCACGGGTGTGGGTACTTGGCGCGAAACTTCTCCTTCAATGCCATGTGCTGCCTCACCAGCAGCGAGAGCAGCAGAGCGCGTGCCATGGGTGACTCATAACCTCTTCGCGGGCGCGTGGGCGCGAGAAGGTGCGTGGGGGTGTCGACGAATGGTCGGAAAAGCGGCGTGGGAGGTCCACTCGCGCTGGGAGCGTGGGCTGTAGTACATCCGCGCCCACGTTCCGTCTGGAGGTCGCATGCGTCGTCTGTTGCTCGCCCCGTTGTTGCTGCTGGTCCCCGCTTGCAAGGGGGAGACCGCGAAGGATGTCACCGCCACGGTGGTGGGCAAGACGGTGGAGGTGGCCAAGGGCGCGGGCAACGGGGTGATGGAGGGACTGAAGGAGGGCCGCAAGGGCGCGGCGAGCGCGGATGGTTCCCGCACGCTGTCCACCGCGGAGGAGGTCTTCACCCAGGCCGACGTTTCCGTCCTGGAGGCGAAGCCCGGCGCGGGCGGGGACGTGGAGGTGGTGCTGGCGGTGACGAACAAGACGGCGGAGCCGCTGCACCTGCTGGGGCTGCACGAGGGAGGTGGCGCGCAGCTCATCGACCAGGATGGGTTCGCCACGCCGCTGAAGTCCCACTCGCCGGGGCAGTCCACGGACTCCATCAAGGTGCCGCCGTCCGTGAAGGTGAAGGCGAGCATCTTCTTCGAGGGCGAGGCCGCCAAGGCCGCGCGGGTGCGGCTGTGGGGGCGTGAGTTCCCCGTGCCGGCGTCCGCCGCCGTCGCCACGCCGTAGCCGCGGTGAGCGGCGAGGGCCCTCCTCCGCGCCGTGTCCCCCTTTGTCGTCTGGAGCCGTGATGCGCCGCCCGTGTGTCGTGCTGCTGTCCGCCTGCCTGCTGTCCGCGTGTGATGACTCGGAGGGCAACGGCTACGTGCCACCGCCCCCCTTCACGCAGACGTTCCCGGACGCGGGGACGACCGACGGAGGGACGGCGCCGGAGCCGTGGGCGTGCCAGCGAGACCGCGTGGCGCACGGCGCGCCCATGTCGCTGCTGGCGCAGCTCCAGCTGGAGATGAGCCGGGCGACCTCGGCGGAGGCGCGCACCGCGGCCATCGACCGGTTCGAGGCGGCGGTGGAGGCGCAGGGCGGCGCGCCGCTGGTGAGCGACCCGCGCGCGGGGCGGCAGGTGGTGGCGTTCTTCGCGCGGGGCGAGGCGGCGAAGGGCACGTCGGTCGCGGGCGCGTTCAACGAGTGGTCGGCCACGGCCACGCCGCTGACGCAGGTGCGCGACACGGACCTGTACCTGGTGGAGGTGGAGATTCCGCGCACGGGGCCGCAGCCGTACAAGCTGGTGAAGGGCGGCGCCTACTTCGAGGACCCGCGCGCCCGGCACGTGACGTGGGACCGCATCAACCACGGCGGGGTCGGCCAGTTCAACGCGCTCGTCTACCCGGCGCTCCAGGACGCGACGAAGGGGCGGCTGACGGCGTGGTACGACGTGAAGGCCACCGCGTTGGGAGACGCGCGCGACGTCTTCGTCTACACGCCGCCCGTCTATGACGGGCCGGAGTGCCCGGCGCTGCCGGTGCTGTACCTCCACGACGGCAACGAGAGCCTCACCCGCGAGTCCTTCGTGGACGCGGCGGACGCGCACTACCAGGCCCATCCGGAGGACTCGGCGGTGCTGGTGTTCGTGGCGCTGCCGAACCAGGACGTGCGCCTGGGGCAGTACACCTTCCCGCCCGCGCTGGCGCCCGGCTGGCCCACGCCGCGAGGGGACGACTACCTGGCCTTCATCCGCGAGGACCTGATGCCGCGCGTGGCGTCATCGCTGCGGGTGAGGACGGGGCCCCGGGACACGGGCATCGCCGGGGCCTCGCTGGGGGGGCTCATCTCCGTCTACGCGGGCTTCCAGTTCCCGGAGACGTTCGGCTTCGTGGGGACGCAGTCCGGCACGCTGTTCTGGCCGCACGACGGCGAGGTGGACCGCAACGACGGCAACGCCATGGTGGTGCGCGCGGGCGCGGAGCCGGTGGTGCCGGTGCGCTTCTACGTGGACCACGGCTCGCCCACGGCGGGCTGCACGCTGGACGGAGCGCCGGGCTCCGACGACTGCCAGTCCAACCTCCAGTTCGTCGCAGCGCTGAAGTCGCGGGGCTATGGGCTGGCGCACCTGCACGAGGCGGGCGGGCAGCACGACTGGTCCTACTGGAAGAAGCGCCTGCCGAAGCTGCTGTGCGCGTTCCGCAACGAGGACCCGAAGGCGTGCGGCCTGTAGCCTAGACCTTCGCCGCGATGGCCCGGGCCAGCCGGCCCGGGGCCCGCGGGTCCAGGGACAGGAAGAGGGACGGCTCGGTCACCTCGACCTCTTGCAGCCGCGCGCGGCCCTCGTTGTCCGTGGCCACGTCCACGCGGGCGTAGAGCAGGGTGGAGCCCATGGCGTCGAGCACGCGCTCGGCGAGCGCCAGCTCCTCGCGGTCCTCCGGCGTGAAGGTGACGGGGTCGGCGAAGCCGCGCGGCGCGGACTTCAGCGTGGGCGGCCGGCGCACCGCGTGGCTGAGGACGCCGTCGAAGAAGATGTAGCTGCGCTCGCCCTCCGTCTCGAAGGTGGTGAGGTAGGGCTGCACCAGCAGCTCGCACTCGGCGGCGAGCTCCGTCGCGCGCGCGGTGGCCGCCCCGGCCTCCGAGCGCGGGAAGATGTGGGTCTTCAGGGCGCCGGCGGACACGGCGGGCTTGAGGACGACGCTGTCCCAGCCCCGCTCGCGCACGAGCGCGTCCAGGTCCAGGCTCCCGCCCTTCTCCACCCAGACGGTGGGGGTGATGGGGATGCCCTTGCCCTCGAGGGTGCGCAGGTAGTCCTTGTGCGTGTTCCAGCGCAGCACGTCCGCGGGGTTGTAGAGGCGGGTGAGGCGGCCGACCTTGGTGGCCCACGCCACGAACGTGTTACGGCGCAGGTGGCTGTCCCAGGTGTTGCGCACCACGGCCACGCGCACGGTGGCGAAGTCCACGGTCGGGTCGTCCCAGACGACGGGGCGCGCGTCCAGTCCGAGGTCCCGGAGCGCGGGCAGCAGCGGGGCGTCGTACGCGTCGAGCTGGGGAAGGCCGGAGTAGGTCAGAACGGCGACGTCCAAGGTGGTGGCTCCCGGTGAGGCGTGCGGCGCCTATCTAGCGCGAAGCCACGACCGTCGCAGGGCTTCCTGGGCACGGGGCGACGCGCTTGTCCGGTGACTCACGCGGAGCGCGCGGGGCCGCTCTTCTCCTGGACCGTGGGTGCGTCGTTGCCGGGCGCCGTGGCGCGCTTCGCCTGCTCGTGCGCCTGGGCCTCGCGCTGGGCTTGCGCCAGCTGCGCCTGGCCTTGTGGATAGGGCGCTGCGGGGCCGTCCAGTGAGAGCAGCTGCTCGCGCAGCACGGCGCCGCTCGGCGTGCGGCGCGCGGGGTCCTTCGCGAGCAGCTGCATCACCACGGCGTCGAGCGCGGGAGGCACCTCGGGGTTGAAGCGGGAGGGGGGCGCGACGTCCTGGTCGAGCGCGGCGCGCAGCAACTCCTCCTGGGTCGCGGCCTGGAGCGCGCGGCGTCCGGTGAGCGCCTCGTGCAGCGTGAGGCCCAGCGCGAACAGGTCCGCGCGGCCATCGAAGGGGTGCCCGGCCGCCTGCTCGGGGGCGAGGTAGCCCAGCTTGCCCCGCACGCTGCCGGCGGCGGTGAGGTGCGAGCGCGCGGCGTCCCGGGCGATGCCGAAGTCCGACAGCTTCACGTCGCCGAACCGTGACACGAGGACGTTGGGCGGGTTGACGTCGCGGTGGACCAGGCGCAGCGGCTGGCCGTCCGGGCCGGTGCGCCGGTGCAGGTAGTCGAGCGCGGCGCCCAGTTCGGCGCCGAGGAAGGCCACGGCGGCCACGGGCAGGGGGCGGCGCGACAGGCCGCGCATGAGCGCGCTCAGCGGCATGCCGTCGACGAACTCCATGGCGAGGAAGTACGTGCCGCCGTGGCGCCCCAGGTCGAACACCTGGACGATGTTGGGGTGGTTGAGGGTGGAGCACAGCTCCGCCTCGCGGCGGAACATGGCGACGAAGTCGTCGTCGTCCGCGTAGGAGGGGAGGATGCGCTTGAGGGCCACCTGCTTCTGGAAGCCACCCTCGGGGCAGTACGTGGCGCGGTACACCTCCGCCATGCCGCCCGCGCCCACGCGTTCGTGCAGCACGTACTTGCCCATGACCTCCTGTTCGCGCAGCGCGGACAGCGCGCCCCGGGTGAGCTGGAGGAAGTGCCGCGCGAGGATGGCGGTGAAGACGCCCGCGGCCACGAAGAAGAAGGCGCGCGTGGCGATGAAGCTCGGCGTCAGGGTGACGAGCGTCGACTCCGGCGGCAGGAGCGGGCGGACGAAGGCGAAGTAGATGCCCAGGTACTCGACGGCGACGAGGATGCCCGCGGCCAGCGCCAGGCGCGGGTTGGTGCGCAGCGTCGCCAGCGCGATGAGGGTGGGCCAGATGACCAGCGTGGGAGCGGTCAGCGCGTAGACGGGCCCCTGGTAGCGCAGGTCGAACGCCAGCACCACCGCGGGGATGCTCACCTCGATGGCCACGTTCAGCCACGGGATGGCTGGGTGGAACGCACCCCGTCGCAAAATGCGCCACAGCGTTGCGTAATAACAGGCCAGCACCGCCGACAGGCCCATGAGCGCCTGCGTCAAACCCCAGCCGATGGACGACCCGAGCGCCGCGGCCACCAGCACGGACGCGCCCGACAGCCCCGCCATGAAGCGCGCCACGGACAGCTCCCGCGCCTGCGCATCGCGTCGGAGGTGACTCGAGAGGAAGCGGGAGACGGGGCTCGTCTGCGTGTGCGCGCTCATGCGCCCATCACTCTATGAGAAACGCGGGAGTCCCGTGCTCCAGGTGCCGGGTTGGCGTCGTGCGTACCCGGAGTGGGTCAACTCGGCGCTCGTGGGTGGATTCGTGCCCCCTTGCACTCTTGGACGCTGGACGTGGTGGGTCGGCTGTCGCTGAAATGTTTCACAGGCTACGCTGCCTGCGTGTCAAGGACGTAGGCATTCCCCCACAGGCCGGTGTCTTCGGGAGACCCACGAGATGCGAAAGTCCCCTCGCCTTTTATTGGCCGCGCTTGCCGCGGTGTTGATGTCACAGGTCGGATGTTCTGGAGACGATGACCCACCCGGGTGTGAGGGCGACGGCTGCGTCGCTCCCGCCGTATGCGGCAACAAGGTGAAGGAGCAGGGCGAAGCCTGCGACGACGGCAACAAGGTCAACGGCGACGGCTGCGAGTCGGACTGCACGGTGACGCCGGAGAAGGCGGCCTGCGGCAACGGCAAGCTGGAAGGCGCCGAGGTCTGCGACGACGGCAACACGGAGGACGGCGACGGCTGTCAGGCGGACTGCTCGCTGACGCAGACTCGCTGCGCGGCGGCCGACGCGCCGCCGCTAGCGAGCGGGGCCACGTGTGAGGTGACGAAGCCCGGCAACGGCGCGCGCCTGTTCACGGGCATCGTGCTGAAGGACGGCGAGACGCTGGTCGGTGGCCAGGTGCTGGTGAACGCCCAGGGCGTCATCACCTGCTCGGCCTGTGACTGCGCCACCGCCGAGGGCGCCGCCGACGCGACGCAGATCTCCTGCCCGACGGGCGTCATCTCCCCGGGCCTCATCAACCCGCACGAGCACATCACGTACCACGACAAGCCGTATGTCGGGACGGACGAGCGCTTCGAGCACCGTCACGAGTGGCGCAAGGGCAAGAACGGCCACACGCTCATCGACAACGCCGGCTCCAAGAACACCACGGACCTGGTGACCTACGCGGAGCTGCGCCACGTCATGGCGGGCACGACGTCCATCGCGGGCGCGGGCGGTGCCGCGGGCCTGCTGCGCAACCTGGACCAGAGCCCGGTGGCCCGCCAGGAGGGCCTCGAAGAGGGCATCGTCGACTCGGAGACCTTCCCGCTGGGCGACAGCGGCGGCAGCATCCTCTCGGAGGGCTGTGCCTACCCGTCGCGCCCCACGGGCGCGGGCCTGTCGAAGCTGGCCGCCTACCTGCCGCATGTCGCCGAGGGCATCAGCGCCGGCGCGCACAACGAGTTCCTCTGCCTGTCGACGGACGCCAACAACGTGATGCTGCCTCGCACGGCGGTCATCCATGGCATCGGCATGACGGCCCAGGACATCCTGCAGATGGGCCAGAGTGGCACCGGCCTCATCTGGTCGCCGCGCTCCAACATCGCGCTGTATGGCGACACGGCGATGGTGACGACCTTCAAGCGCCTGGGCGTGAGCATCGCGCTCGGCACCGACTGGCTCCAGTCCGGCTCGATGAACATCCTCCGCGAGCTGAAGTGCGCGGACTCCCTGAACACGAAGCAGTACGCGCGCGCCTTCAGTGACGTGGAGCTGTGGCGCATGGTCACCTCCAACGCCGCCGAGGCCACGGACATCTTCGAGAAGACGGGCCGCATCGCGCCGGGCAAGGTGGGTGACCTGGCCATCTTCCGGCTGCGTGACTTCGCCGCCTCGCCGCACCGCGCGGTCGTTGCCGCGGATCCCGCGGACGTGGTGCTGACGATGCGGGGTGGCAAGGCCCTCTACGGGGACCAGGGGCTGGTCGATGGGCTGAAGGGCGCGGACGCCTGCGACGCCATCGACGTGTGTGGTGCCCCCAAGGCCGCCTGCCTCCAGTCCGAGATTGGCAAGAACCTGGCGGCGCTCCAGACGGCCAACGCCAATGCCTATCCGCTGTTCGCCTGCGGCGCTCCGGAGGCCGAGCCCACCTGCACGCCCCAGCGCATCTCGAACGACTCGCGCTGGCCGGCGTCCGTGAATCGCTCCACCATCTACTCGGGCTCGAGCAGCGCGGAGGACCCGGATGGCGACGGTCTGAAGGGCGCGGAGGACAACTGCCCCACCGTCTTCAATCCCATCCGTCCCATGGACAATGGCAAGCAGCTCGACTCCGACAATGACGGTGTCGGCGACGCGTGCGACGTGTGCCCGCTGGCGGCCAACAGCCTGGCGTGCACGCAGCTCTTCGTGGGTGACGACGACCAGGACGGCGTGGCGACGTGGCTCGACAACTGCCCGTTCGTGGCGAACACCGACCAGGCGGACGCCGACGGTGACGGCAAGGGCGACGCGTGCGACGCGTGCGCCTCCACGCCGAACGCGGGCGCGCTCGGCTGCCCTGTCTCCATCTACGACCTGAAGACGCCGGTGTCCGGCAGCCTGCCGTGGGTCGACAAGGAGGTGTCCATCTCCGGCGCCATGGTGACCGGCGTGGTGAAGGGCGCCGCCTCGACGCTGGGCTACTGGCTCCAGGAGTACCCGGTGCCGGCGGGCAAGAGCGAGGAGTATTCGGGCGTCTACGTGTACGCGACCAAGGGCGACCTGGCAGTGGGTGACCGGGTGGACATCAGCCGCGCCACGCTGACCCTCTTCAACGGCCTGCCCGAGCTGACCGACGTGACGTACACCCGCACCAGCCGGGGCAACACGCCTCCCACGCCGCTGGTCGTTCCCTACACGGACATCCGCACGGGTGGGCCTCGCGCGGTGGCCCTGGAGGGTGTGCTCGTCGAGGTGCAGGACGTGACGGCCGCCACGACCAACGACTCGTTCGGCCAGTTCCTGGTGAACCCGAGCGGTGATTCCGCGCAGCCCACGCTCATGGTCGATGACCAGGCCTACGCGTATACCGCTCCGGCGGTGGGGACGCGCTACGCGAAGATCCGCGGCGTGCTGACGTACAACTTCAACGACCACAAGCTGATTCCGCGCGGCGCCAGCGACATGCTGCCGCCCGCGCCCACGCTGACGGGCTTCGGTCCGGGGGGCTACGCGCGTGCTGGCTCGGCGACGCCGGTGAGCACGTTCCCGCAGAAGCTGATGGTGACGCTGTCCGGTTCCTATGTGGAGCCGCTCGACGTCGTCATCACCTCCAGCAACAGCTCCGCGCTGCGCGTGCTCGATGGTCGGGTGACGGTGCCCGCCGGACAGACGTCGGTGGAGGTGAAGGTGGAGGCGCTGGCGGCGGCGGAGAGCGTCACGCTCACCGCGTCGCTGGGCACTGGCGCCACGCAGCAGGCCACGTTCCGGGTGCTCGGGGCGGCGGAGCTGCCGGAGATCGTCCGACTGACTCCGGCGGAGCCCACGGTGGTTCCGGGCGGCACGGTGGCGTTCACGGTGGAGCTGGACCGGCCCGCGCCGGCCAATGCCTCCATCGCGCTGAGCGTGGACCCGGCGGCGGACTTCGGCGCGTTCGACCCCGCGAGCGGCACGCTGGCGGTGGTGGAGAACGCGACGCAGGCCTCGTTCACCTTCACGGTCGCCCCGGAGGCATCGATTCCCACCGGGACCATCCACGCGCAGATTGGCGGAACCAGCGCCTCCGCCACGGTGACGCTGGACCTCAGCAGCCCTCGTCTGGACAGCTTGTCTCCGTCGGGCTCCGTCACGGTGCAGTACGGCGCGACGCAGGAGTTCCGCGTCACGCTGACCTCGGCGCCCGAGGCGGACGTCACGGTCGCGCTGTCGGCCACTCCGGCGGCGGGTGTCACCCACTTCGGCACGGTGCCGGCGACGGTGACGGTGCCCGCGGGTTCGACGGAGGCGACGTTCGTGTTCACGGCGGATGCGCAGGGCGATGGCGCGGGGACTGTGTCCGCGTCGCTGTCCGGCATCCACCGCGTGACGGACGTCACGGTGACGCCGCCCCCGGCGAAGCTCACCTCGCTGACTCCGGCCACGGCGACGGTGTACTTCGGCGCGACGCAGGCCTTCACGGTGACGCTGGACCGCAAGGCTCCCGCGGGCGGTGCCGTGGTGGCGGTGAGTCTGTCGTCCGCGGACCTGGGCACGGTGCCGGCGACGGTGACGGTGGCCGAGGGCCAGACGACGGCCCAGGTGCTCTTCACCGCCGGAACCGCGGCGGCGTCGGGAACCCTGTCGGCCGAGTATGACGGCGTCACGCTGACGGCGAGCCTCTCCACCCTGGAGCGTCCGGCCCTCAACCACCTGGTCATCAACGAGGTGGACTACGACCAGATCGTCAACCCCGACTCGACGGAGTTCGTGGAGATCTACAACCCGTCGAACACGCCCATCTCCCTGGCGAATGTCTTCCTCGTGTTGGTCAACGGGTCGAACTCGCAGAGCTACCAGAAGATCGACCTGTCCGAGGTCGGCTCCCTGCCGGCGGGTGAGTACCTGGTCGTGGGTTCGCAGGGTGCCATCAACAGCATTCCCGCGGATCTGACGGTCAAGCCGAAGACGCTGGTGCGTGGCACCACGGACTACATCCAGAATGGTGCTCCGGACGCGGTGGCGCTCTATGACGGCGCGCAGGACGCCCTCATCGACACGCTCTCCTACGAGGGTGCCATCTCCGCGGCCACCATCGCGGGCTCGACGAAGTCGTTCAACATGCAGGAAGGCACGACGTCCACGACCAACCTCGCCGACAGCAATACGGTGACGGGGTCGCTCTCGCGCAGCGCGCTGAGCGAGGACACCGACGACAACGGGGTGGACTTCAAGTTCACCACCACGGTGACGCCGGGCTTCGTGAACCGCATCACGCAGTAACGGCCCGGCGGCCTCGCGCCGCGTGACAGTCGATGAAGTGGACTCGGGCGACTCCCACCACGTTGGGGGTCGCCCGATGTCTTTTCGAGAGGGGCTCCGTGTGGCGGACAGCCGTCGTCCCGTCGGGGCGACGGCTGTCGGTTTCAGGGAGACAATGGATTGATAGGCCTCTTGTTGGTGCCGATGAGTGGGGCTTCTTGTGTCTGTTCAAGGATGGTGGAGAGGGGCGTCTATGGGACAGATTGAACAGGAATCCTCAAGTTGGCTCCTTCCATGAGGTCACGATGCCGGATGCCATTCGATGGGTGGTTCGTTTCGGATTGAAAGGCGTGGCGGTATTCATGTGGCTGGCCCTGGGGGCCTGCAACAACGCCACTCCCGAAGTCCATCTGATACCCGCAGGCTATCAGGGTCCCGTGGTCATCATCTTCAACATGCCAGAGGGACAGCCTGTCGATAGCCGGGAACGGATCTATCGTATTGGCCCGGATGGGGTCCTGGCCGTGCAGGCGCCTCCGAATCAAGGGGTGCTCACTTCGAAGGAGTTGCGATTCTATTACGAGTACAAGGATGGTACTCGCGAACGCATTCCGATTGGAAAGGCTCTTCCCGAGAATGTGCTGCAAGTCTTTGGTCGTTATTCGCGAGGGATTTATCGCCGTGCCCAGCACGGAGACGCGAAGTCAGTCCATGTCATCGAGGGAGAGGTGTATGCCGTGGGGATCCCAAGTCAAATGGGGGATTGGGGGGAGAAAGCGAATGTCATGATGGAGCGGTGGGTGGATGCGAAGTACGGGCCCAATCCTTCTTCTCCAGCTCCTGATGCGATGACTCCGTAGTCGCACCGGGTTGTACGGCAAGACATGGACTCGGGCGGGGCTTCCTTGTCGAAAGGGGCAACGCCCGGGTTCCATGTCCGGTGGGCCGTCGGTGGACGCCCCACTCATGAGCGCGGACGGCTGAAGCTCGACGACCGGTGCATCGATCGGCTGTAATTCCGGGAAATTGCCAGGAAATTCCCCCCGAGGGGTATGGCTCTGTGAGCGACCACGGCGCGAGCCCGTGGTGGGCCTCGCCAACATGACGCCTCTCCTCGTGTGCCCGAAGTGAGCCCGGATGTACGCCGACACTCGTCGCGGTCCCGTCGACAGACGAGCGCCGCGTCCTGCTTCGTGGCGACATTCCGTGCATGGGATTGCCCAGGAGATGAGGCCGACGCGAGGTGCTCTGCCAGCGGGCTGGATGCTCGCGGGCGCCACATCCTCCAGGTCCAGTCTCGAGGGCTGACTCCATGAATCGCATCACGGTCGCTTTGCTGTCGTTCGCGCTGGCCGGACCTGTCTGGGCAGCGTCGGAGCCGGTGCCGAGCGCGCTGAGCGCGCAGACGTTGAGGTTGCCGGATGGGCCCGGGTCCGTGAGAGGGCTTGGGGACGCGGTGACGGTGGATGGGTTCAGCGCGCAGGTGCAAT